>JAODNB010000219.1 GCA_025464795.1 Frankiales bacterium | reverse complement strand
GTGAAGGTCACCTCGTCCACCGCGACCTTCTCGCCGTACTTCTTGGTCAGTGCGCTCGCCTGGATCATGTCCTCACGCTACGTCGCCCACCTGTGCAGTGCCTGTGGACAAGTTCTCCGAAGGACGGACCGAACCCGATACGTTCCCCGACGTGAGACTGCTCGCCGAGACGACCCGCATCGACCGCGCCGGTCAGGAGATCGAACGGGTCGCCGGCCACCTCCACGACGTGGTGCGATCGGCGTCGGACGTGCTCGGTCAGGCGGAGTCCGACACGGGTGACGCCGCCCTCGGAGCCGCCCTGCGCCACCTGGGCCGCTGCCTGGCGGTCGCGGAGCAGCAGTCGGTCAGTGCGCTCGGGGTGTTCGGGGAGCAGGTGCAGCTCGCCGCGAGCAGCTACCGGCAGACCGACCAGGACCTCGCGGGCACCCTGCGGGCCGGTTCGGGATGACCACCTGGCTCGAGATCCCTTTGCCAGCTGGGGATCTCGATGAGATCGAGCACTGCGCCGCGTTGCTGCGCAGGTGCTCCCGCGCGACCTACGACGGCGCGACCCAGGTTCACCGGACGAGCTCCGCGCTGCACGGAGCGTGGGAGGGCCCGGCAGCCGGAGCTTTCAGCACGAAGAGCACGGCCGCGGTGTCGGCGATCACCCGGGTGGCCGACGTCGAGGGTGACGCGGCCCGGCTGCTCGACGCCTACGCGCGAGAGTGGCAGGCCGCGCACGACGCCGCGATACGGGCGCACGCCGCTCTGGGCACGGCCGTGGAGAGCTACGTGCATGCCGCGCACGCGGCCCTGCACGGCGTTGCCGCCCACCTGGAGGGCTTCCTGTCCAGCGCGGTCTCCGCGCTGATGTCGCTGGTCAGCAGCATCGCCTCGGAGGTCCAGCACGCGGTCGCGCGGGTCACCAGCTGGGCGCCACCCCGTGACCGGCCGGTGCTCGTGGTCGGGCGGGAGCACGAGCCGGTGTCGGCGGACGCGGTGCTGCGCGGCCTCACCTCGGGCGGTAGCTGGGGCATCTCCCACCTGGTGGATGCTGCGCACGGCGTGGCGCACCTCGTCGGCGGCGGGATCCACGGTGCCCTCAGCACCGTCCACTCGGTGGAGCACGAGTTCGCCAGCGCCGTGGCCGATGCCCACCGGCTCGTCAACGGTGCGCTGTACGACCTGGCTGCCGCGGCGAAGCGGGCTGCTGCTGCCGTCGAGCGGCTCGCGATCGACGTGACCGAGACCGTCTTCCGGGCGGTGCGGGTCGCCGTCAGCGCCGGTGCCCACTTCGCCGTCACCCTGGGCCTGGGGCTGGTCCACCTCACGCACGCCCTGGACGAGGCCGCCCGGGGGCTGGCTGCCGTCCTGCTGATCAAGTCCCAGCTCCAGCGCGGCCAGCGGCACACGCACCGGATGTCCGACAGCGACTACCGAGCCGCCAACACCGCGGCCGCCCTGAGGTGGGCCACCGACCGCAGCTACCAGGCGGAGGTTGTGGCGCGGGCCCAGCTGGCCAAGGCCGCCTACGCCGACACCGGTGCACCAGCGGGCTGGGAGCGGGTCGGGCTGACGCGGCACGGGAGTGACGGGTTCGCCGCCGCCGTGTTCCACTGCCCGGCGACCGGTGCCTACGTCGTCGCCTTCCGCGGGACCGAGCCGAACCACGCCGACGACTGGAACGAGGACGCCCAGAACGCCGCCGGCTTCTCGACGTCCCAGGGTCGGCAAGCCATTGCGTTCGCCCAGACGGCCGCTCTGACCTACGGAGCAGGCGATCTCAGCTTCACGGGGCACTCGCTCGGGGGTGCTCTCGCTGCCCTCGCGAGCCTGTCCACCGGCAAGCCGGCGACCACCTTCAACGCCGCGAGCGTGGGCGACGGCAACTACCGGGAGGCGTCTCGGTTCGTGGCCACCGTGTCCGAAGAGGAGATCACCAACTTCCATGCGACCCACGACATCCTCACCGTCGGCCAGGAGGGCGCGGGACTCGGCGTGGCCTCCGGCGCTCAGGTCACGCTGGCGACCAACGCCAGGAACGCCGTCGCCGCGCACGACATCGAGCAGATGGTGTTCCCCCACGTCTGCTACGAAGGCCAGCCGCTGGCGGAGTGCGCGCGGTGACTCCCCTGTTGCAGCTCGTGCTGCCGGGACAGTGGGCGCAGACCTCGCTGACCGACGAGGTGCGGGTGGCCCGCGTCCTGGAGCTGCTGAGCGCGAACGGGTCAGCCGACGAACGAGTGAGGTCTCGGGTACGAGAGCTGGCCGCTGCCGGCGGTGACCAGCTCTACCTCGAGCTGGGCTCTGCCGACCCCACGATGGTGCTCACCGCCTGGTCGTCCCCAGGTGCCGAGGACCCGACGGGCGAAGGGGTTGCCCATCGGTACGGGTACCGGGTGCTGCGCACCACCGGACCTGGTCGGGCTTCGTACTCGGTCATGCACCCTGCCTCCCGTCGCGTCCTGTCCCTCACGGTCATCGGTGCCCCGGAGCCCGCCGTGTGGGACGAGCTCGTCGGGACCGTCACGTGGGAGGAGCTCAGCCCGCCGGCTCGAGCTGCCTCTGCTCCTCCTTGATCTCCCGGTTGAGGAAGAAGTTCAGGGCGGTGCGGATGCCGGCGACTGCGGCGAGCACAGCAAGCTCGTCCAGCGTCGGGGCCACCGCTGTGCGAAGGACGTCGCCGGCGAGCTGGAACTCCAGCCCCAGGGCGAGGTAACGACCGAGCCCCAGCCGCACCGTCACGAAGCGGTGGGGGTCGGTCCGGCGGACGAGCGCGTCCAGGAACCGGACGAAGGCGATGACTGCACCCAGGGCGATGACGAAGGCACCGGCTCCCTCGATCAGGGGGACCAGCTGCTGCAGGGCGTCCGTCAGGAACTGAGCGATCATGGCTGCCTCTTGCCCCGAGTCGGCTGCCCTACCTTCAGGGGATGCCGAGGAACGACCTGAAGCAGTACGACGAGCTGGCGGACCAGTGGTGGGAGCCCCGTGGGGACTTCGCCATGCTCACCTGGATCTCCGCCGCCCGCGTACGGCACCTGCCGCCGGGCGGAGGGCTGCTGCTCGACATGGCTTGCGGCGGCGGACTGCTCGCGCCGTTCTTGGACGGCTGGACGCACATCGGCGTGGACCTGTCGTGGCCGAGCCTGGTGCAGGCCCGCGACCACGGTGTCGCCGTCAGCCAGGCCAATGTGCTTCACCTCCCGTTCGCAGACGCCACCTTCGACGTGGTCGTGGCCGGCGAGATCCTGGAGCACGTCGAGGACCTGCCCGGTGCCGTGGCCGAGGCGTGCCGCGTCCTGCGCCCCGGCGGGACGGTCGTTCTCGACACGATCGCCCGTACGTGGTGGGGGAGGTTCTCCTCGATCACGGTCGGGGAGCGCGTACCGGCTGGTCCGCCGAAGCTGCTGCACGACCACCGGCTGTTCGTGGACCGTGACGAGCTCCTGGCCCTCGCGGCCTCGCACGGAGTGGTCCTGCGGCTCAACGGACTCCGACCATCGTTCATCGACTACCTGCTGTGGTGGGTGGGTAGGCGATCCTCTGTGCGGATGCTTCCCACCCGCTCCACCGCAGGTCTGTTTCAAGGAGCAGGAGTGAAGGCGTGACAGCAGCACGGATCGTGGGACACGGGCATGCCCTCCCACCGGCCATGGACCACAGCGACATGTGGGACCGCTTCTTCGCGCAGCACTACGACAACAACCCCGTGGCTGCGAAGGTCTGGGCATCGGCCGGCATCACCACCCGTCACGCGGTCGCCGACCCCCGCAAGGAAGACGTGTCGGCGTGGGGCACCGGCGCGCGGATGGAGCGGTTCGCGCGCGAGGCACCGGCGTACGGGCACGCCGCCGTCGCGGCCGCTCTCGCCGACGCCGGGGTGGACGCCTCCGAGATCGGGCTGTTCGCCGTCGTCTCCTGCACGGGGTACGCAACGCCGGGGCTGGACATCCTGCTGGCGCGCGACCTCGGCATGTCCCCGGACGTGCAGCGCCTGCACATCGGGCACATGGGCTGCTACGCCGCGATCCCCGGCCTCGGGGCCGTCTCCGACTTCGTGGTGGCGCGAGGCAAGCCGGCTGTGCTGCTGTGCGTCGAGCTCGCCAGCCTGCACATCCAGCCGGCCACCGACAGCCTGGAGCAGATGGTCGCGCACGCGCTGTTCGCTGATGCCGCTGCCGCGGTCGTCGTCGTGCCCTCGTCGGCCGGGGTCCCGGGCCTCGACGTCCTCGACGTGTCCGCCCGCACCGATGTGAGCACCCTGGACCACATGACGTGGGACGTCACGGACCTCGGGTTCCGGATGGGCCTGTCGCCCCGGGTCCCCGATGTCCTCGCGCGCCACGCTCGCCCTGTCGTCACGGACCTGCTCGACCAGCACGACATGACGGTCCCGGAGATCCGCGGCTGGGCGGTGCACCCGGGTGGCCGGCGGATCGTCGAGGTCGTCGCCGCCGAGCTCGACCTGCCCGAGACCCTGGTCAAGGACTCGTACGAGGTGCTGCGCGACGTCGGCAACTGCTCGTCGGCGACGGTCCTTCTCGTGCTCGACCGGGTGCGCAGGGGCCTGTCGGACGGCGACCCCGCGATGGCGATGGCCTTCGG
>JAODNB010000215.1 GCA_025464795.1 Frankiales bacterium | reverse complement strand
CGACCGGCGAGGGCAGCGGCAGCGGACAGGGCACCCGGCGCAGACGCCAGCCGCTCGCCGACGAGCACCACCGAGCCGGGCACGAGCAGCGAGCTGTCGAACTCCTCGAGCGCCGCGGCCTCAGCACCGGGAACGGTCGGGATCAGCGTCGCCCCGGTCTTGACCGCACCGGGGCTGCGGAAGGCCGCGATCGTGAAGACCTTCTGACCGTGCTTGCGCACGGCCTTGCGGAGACGGAGGAAGACGATGGGCGACTCCTCCTCGGGCTCGAACCCCGCGAGCAGCACGACGGGAGCGGACTCGAGGTCGGCGTAGGTCGTCTCGAGGTAGCGGCCGGCGACAGAGGAGGCGAGGAAGTCGAGCTCCTCCGCCGACGAGGGCCGTACACGGGCGTCGATGTCGTTGGTGCTGACGGCGACGCGCGCGAACTTCGACCACGCGAAGGCGTCCTCGACGGTGAGACGTCCACCTGGCACGAGCCCGACGCCACCCTCGTCACGGGCGAAGCCGAGGCCGCGGGCCGCGTAGTCGAGCGCCTCGGTCCAGGAGGCCGGGCGGAAGGCGCCCTTCTCGCGGATGAGCGGGGTCGTGATGCGGTCGGGCTGCGTGGCGTAGGTGAACGCCCAGCGCCCCTTGTCGCAGTTCCACTCCTCGTTGACCTGCGGGTCGTCGCCGGCCAGCCGGCGCAGCACCTTGCCCCGGCGGTGGTCGGTACGAAGGGCACACCCCGACGCGCAGTGCTCGCACACCATCGGCGTGGAGACGAGGTCGAAGGGCCGGGCGCGGAAGCGGTACGCCGCTCCGGTCAGCGCCCCGACGGGGCAGATCTGCACGGTGTTGCCGGAGAAGTAGGACTCGAACGGGGTGTCCTCGTAGATCGCGACCTGCTGGAGCGCTCCGCGCTCGAACAGCTCGATGAACGGGTCACCGGCGATCTGCTGGCTGAAGCGGGTGCAACGGGCGCACAGCACGCAGCGCTCGCGGTCGAGCAGCACCTGGCTGCTGATGGCGAGCGGCTTCGGGAAGGTGCGCTTCACGTCGTGGAAGCGGCTCTCCCCGGGACCGTTGCTCATCGTCTGGTTCTGCAGAGGGCACTCGCCGCCCTTGTCGCAGACCGGGCAGTCGAGCGGGTGGTTGATGAGCAGCAGCTCGAGGGTGCCGCGCTGGGCCTTCTCCGCCACCGGCGACGTCAGCTGCGTCGCGACGACCATGCCTTCGGTGACGGTCGTGGTGCAGGAGGCAACCGGCTTGCGCTGGCCCTCGACCTCGACGATGCACTGACGGCAGGCCCCGACCGGGTCGAGCGCCGGGTGGTCGCAGAACCGCGGGATCTGGATGCCGATGAGCTCGGCCGCGCGGATGATGAGCGTGCCCTTGGGGACCTGGACGTCGAACCCGTCGATGGTGACGGTGATCAGGTCGGTCTGGACGGCGAGCTCCGTCATGCCGAAACACCTCCGAAGACGGTCGAGGCAACCGGGTCGAACGGGCAGCCGCCGGACGTCAGGTGCGAGAGGAACTCGTCGCGGAAGTGCTGGACGCCGCTGACGATGGGACTGGTCGCTCCGTCGCCGAGGGCGCAGAAGGAGCGTCCGAAGATGTTGTCGCAGGTGTCGAGCAGCGTCGCGATGTCGGCCTCGGTGCCCGTGCCGTCCTCGAGCCGCTGGAGGATCTGGACCATCCAGAACGTGCCCTCGCGACAGGGGGTGCACTTGCCGCAGGACTCGTGCGCGTAGAACTCGGTCCAGCGCAGGATGGCCCGCACCACGCAGGTCGTCTCGTCGAAGCACTGCAGCGCCTTGGTACCGAGCATCGAGCCGGCTGCCGTGACGCCCTCGTAGTCGAGCGGCACGTCCAGGTGCTCGGCGGTGAGCAGCGGCGTCGAGGAGCCACCCGGTGTCCAGAACTTCAGGGTGTGCCCTTCGCGCATGCCGCCGGAGAGCTCGAGCAGCTGGCGAAGGGTGATGCCGAGCGGGGCCTCGTACTGGCCCGGCTTCTTGACGTGCCCTGACAGCGAGTACAGCGTGTAGCCCTTGCTCTTCTCCGTGCCCATGCCCGAGAACCACTCGGCACCGCCGAGCACGATCGAGGGCACCGACGCGATGGACTCGACGTTGTTGACGACGGTCGGGGACGCGTACAGCCCGTGCGTTGCGGGGAAGGGCGGACGCAGTCGTGGCTGGCCGCGGTAGCCCTCGAGGGAGTCCAGCAGCGCCGTCTCCTCACCGCAGATGTAGGCCCCCGCCCCGGAGTGCACGACGACGTCGAGGTCGAAGCCGCTGCCGTGGATGTCCTTGCCCAGGTGGCCGGCGGCGTAGGCCTGCGCGACCGCCTCCTGCACGCGACGGATGACGTGCAGCACCTCACCGCGGATGTAGATGAAGGCGTGCGACGCCCGGATCGCGAACGAGGCGATGGCCACGCCCTCCACGAGGGCGTGCGGGTTCGCCATCATGAACGGCACGTCCTTGCACGTGCCCGGCTCGGACTCGTCCGCGTTCACGACCAGGTAGTGCGGCTTCGCGCCCTGCCCTTCCGGGCCCTGCGGGATGAAGCCCCACTTCATCCCCGTCGGGAAGCCGGCGCCGCCACGGCCGCGCAGACCAGAGTCCTTCACCAGCTGGATCAGGTCGTCCTGCGGGATCGTGAGGGCCTTCTTCAGCGCCTCGTAGCCGCGGTGACGGGTGTAGCCCTCGATCGTGAACGAGTCGGCCTCGTCCCAGTGCGCGGACAGGACGGGGGTCAGCATCAGGACTCCGTGCCGGGGTAGGAGGGCGCGGTGTCGCCCCGCTGCTTGGCGAGCTCGAGGCCGATGAGGGAGGCGTGCCCGGCAGCCGCACCCTCCTGGCCGAGGCCGTCGTTGAAGCCGGCGAGGACGCGCGACATCTCTTTGAAGGTCACGAGCTTCGACGGTCCGCGGGTCGGCTGGGGAGGGTTGCCGGCCTTGCACGCGTCGACCAGCTCCCTCGCCGACTGCGGCGTCTGGTTGTCGTAGAACTCCCAGTTGACCATCACAACGGGTGCGTAGTCGCAGGCGGCGTTGCACTCGATGTGCTCGAGGCTGATGGTGCCGTCCTCGCTGGTCTGGTTGTGCTTCAGGCCCGTGTGCTCCTTGAGCGCGTCCATGATCGCGTCGCCGCCGAGGACCGCGCACAGGGTGTTGGTGCACACGCCGACGTGGTAGGTCCCGGCCGGGCGGCGGCGGTACATCGGGTAGAAGGTCGCGACCGCGCCGACCTCGGCCTTCGTGAGGTCGAGCTCCTCGGAGCACAGCGCGATGCCGTCCGGGGACACGTAGCCCTGGACGGACTGGACGAGGTGCAGCATCGGCAGCAGCGCCGACCGCGAGCGCGGGTAGCGGGCGATGATCTCCCGCACCTCGGCGCGCGTCTGGTCGGTCAGCGGCGGGACCTTGGAGCGGTCCACGGGAGGCTGAAGGTCGAGGTCCACCACTAGCGGTCCACACCACCCATCACGGGGTCGATCGAGGCGACAGCCGCGATGGAGTCGGCGATGAGAGACCCCTCGCACATGGCCGACGTCGCCTGGAGGTTGACGAAGCTTGGGTCGCGGACGTGGACGCGGAACGGCCGCGTGCCTCCTTCGCTGACCGCGTGCACACCCAGCTCGCCGCGTGGCGACTCGATGGACACGTAGACCTGCCCGGCGGGGACGCGGAAGCCCTCGGTGACCAGCTTGAAGTGGTGGATCAGGGCCTCCATGGAGGTACCCATGATCTGCTTGACGTGGTCGAGCGAGTTGCCCATCCCGTCGCTGCCCAGCGCCAGCTGCGCGGGCCAGGCGACCTTCTTGTCCTCCACCATGACCGGGCCCGGGACGAGCTTGTCGAGCGCCTGGCTGACGATCTTCATCGACTCGTTCATCTCGGCGACGCGGACGAGGAACCGCCCCCAGCCATCAGCGCTGGTCTGGACGGGGACGTCGAAGTCGTAGCCCTCGTAGCCGCAGTAGGGCTCGGTCTTGCGGAGGTCCCAGGCCAGTCCCGCAGAGCGCAGGATCGGACCGGTGACGCCGAGTGCGAGGCAGCCCTGGACGTCGAGGTAGGCGACGTCCTGCAGCCGCTTCTGCCAGATGGGCTGACCGGTGAGGAGCTGGTCCACCAGCGGCAGCCGCTCCTCGAGGACGGCGAGCAGCTCGCGCACCTTCTCGACCGCTCCGGGCGGCAGGTCCTGGGCGACGCCACCGGGCCGCACGAACGCGTGGTTCATGCGCAGACCCGTGATCATCTCGAGGACGTCGAGGCACAGCTCCCGCTCGCGGAAGCCGTTGGTCATGGCCGTCAGGGCACCGAGCTCCATGCCGCCGGTCGCGAGCCACACCAGGTGCGAGGCGATCCGGTTGATCTCCATGCACAGCACACGGATCACGGTGGCGCGCTCGGGCACCTCGATGCCGAGCAGCTTCTCGACGGCGAGGCAGTAGGCGGTCTCGTTGAAGATCGGCGACAGGTAGTCCATCCGCGTCACGAACGTGACGCCCTGGGTCCAGTTGCGGTACTCCATGTTCTTCTCGATGCCGGTGTGCAGGTAGCCGATCACCGTGCGCGCACTGGTGACGGTCTCCCCCTCCAGCTCGAGGACCAGCCGGAGCACGCCGTGCGTCGACGGGTGCTGCGGTCCCATGTTGACGACCATCCGCTGGTCGTCCGCCGCGCCTTCGACGATGGTGTCCCAGTCGCCACCGGTGACGGTGTAGACCGTCCCCTCGGTGGTCTCGCGCTCGCCTGCGTAGAGGTCGCTCACTGGTACGTCCTCCTCTGGTCCGGCGGCGGGATCGACGCGCCCTTGTACTCCACCGGGATGCCACCGAGCGGGTAGTCCTTGCGCTGGGGGTGCCCGACCCAGTCGTCCGGCATGAGGATCCGGGTCAGAGCCGGATGGCCGTCGAAGACGATGCCGAACATGTCCCAGGTCTCGCGCTCCTGGAAGTCCGCGGTCGGGTAGACGGAGCAGACGGACGGCAGGTGCGGGTCCTCGAGAGTGACCGCGGCCTCCACCCGCAGGCGGCGGCGGTAGGTCATGGACGTGTAGTGGTAGACGACGTGCAGACGGGTGTCCTCCGTCAGGTAGTCCACGCCGGACACCGACGACAGCAGCTCGAACTTGAGGTTGTCGTCGTCGCGCAGCACCTGCGCGATCTCGCGAGCGGCCGCCGGCTTGATGTAGAGCGTGATCTCGCCGCGGTCGACGACGACGCGCAGCACGTTGTCACCGAAGCCCCGCCACGCGGCCTCGAGTGCGTCGACCGTCTCGTCGAACCATCCGCCGTACGGCTTGGGCGTGCTGACGAGGGCTTCCTTGCGGGGGACGAGCCCGCCGAACCCGGAGGTGTCGCCGCCGAAAGCCGCACCGAACAGGTCCTTGCCGGGGCGCGGAGGCGTGATGTCGGAGCCGTCGAGCGAGGGGAAGCCCGAGGTGCTCGTGGGGGTGAGCTCGCTCACGACCGGTACTTCCCGAGGCGCGGGAACGGATCAGCCTCGCTGGCGGCCCGCGCGGTGACCTTGCCCGCGCGGGTGAAGCGCTCCGAGCTGGCGACCAGCTCGCGGGGCACGTAGTCCGGGGCGAGCCGGCGCTTGGCGTTCGCACCCAGCGGCTCCTCCATGATCCGGTCGTGCAGCTTCAGGATCGCGTCCACGAGCATCTCGGGGCGGGGCGGGCAGCCGGGCAGGTAGATGTCGACGGGGATGATGTGGTCGACGCCCTGGACGATGGCGTAGTTGTTGAACATGCCACCGCTGGAGGCGCAGACGCCCATCGCGATGACCCACTTCGGCTCGGGCATCTGGTCGTAGATCTGCCGGACCACGGGGGCCATCTTCTGCGAGACCCGCCCGGCGACGATCATGAGGTCGGCCTGCCGCGGGGACGCGCGGAAGACCTCCATGCCGAAGCGGGCGAGGTCGTAGCGGCCCGCCCCGGTGGCCATCATCTCGATGGCGCAGCAGGCGAGGCCGAACGTCGCCGGCCACAGCGAGCTCTTCCGGCTCCAGTTGACGACCTTCTCCACGCTCGTCAGGACGATGCCCGAGGGGAGCTTCTCTTCAATGCCCATTAGTGGCCCACGACCTTAGTCCCACTCCAGTCCGCCGCGGCGCCAGACGTAGGCGTAGGCGACGAAGACGGTCACGATGAAAAGGATCATCTCGACCAGGCCGAACCAGCCCAGCTTCCCGAAGGCGACGGCCCACGGGTAGAGGAAGATGATCTCGATGTCGAAGACGATGAAGAGCATCGCCGTCAGGTAGAACTTGATCGGGAAGCGCCCTCCGCCCATGGGCTGCGGGGCCGGCTCGATGCCGCACTCGTAGGCGTCGTACTTCGCCCGGTTGTAGCGCTTCGGACCTGTGAACGTCGCGGCCCCGACGGAGAAGGCGGCGAAGCCGAAGGCGAGCACGAACAGCACGAGAATCGGCAGGTAGTACTGCAGCACGGGGGCCACTCCTCTCGGGTCTGGGCCAGCCTAGGGGTCTGGCGGGTCGGTCAGGCGGCCGGGGCGACCTTGACCATGGCGTTGATCACGCGGTCGAGGGCGTCGCCGCCGCGCGGGTCTGTGAGGTTAGCGAGGAGCTTCAGCGTGAACTTCATGAGCAGCGGCCGGGGGAGGCCGTACTTCGTGGCGAGCTTCATGACCTGCGGGTTGCCGATCAGGGACACGAACACCCGTCCCAGCGTGTAGTAGCCGCCGTAGGTCGCCTTCATCGCGGCCGGGTAGGCCTCCAGCGCACGCTCGCGCTGCGGCCCCTCGGGCCGCGCAAGGGCCTGGACGACCACCTCGGCCGCGAGCCGGCCCGACTCCATGGCGTAGGCGATGCCCTCGCCGTTGAACGGGTTGACCGCTCCGGCGGCGTCGCCGACCAGGATCATCCCGCTCCGGTAGTGCGGCTGGCGACTGAACCCCATGGGGAGCGCGGCGCCCCGGATGGCCCCCTTCGCGTGCTCCTCGTCGAACTGCCACTCCGGCGGCATGGACGACGTCCAGCGCTTCATCAGGTCCTTGTAGTTGGTGTCCTGCCACGCCGTGGTCGTGTTCAGGATCCCCAGACCGACGTTGGAGGTGCCGTCGCCGACGCCGAAGATCCAGCCGTACCCCGGCAGGAGGTCACCGGTGGGCGTGCGCAGCTCCAGCCAGGACTCGAGCATGTCGTCGTCGTGGCGCGGGCTCTCGTAGTAGCGACGGACGGCCACCCCCATCGGGCGGTCGTCGCGCTTCTGGATGTCGAGGGCGATCGCCAGCCGGGCGCTGACGCCGTCGCACGCGATCGTGATCGGGGCGCGGTAGTCGACGTCGGTCTTCTCGGGGCCGACCTTCGCGCTGACGCCGACGACGCGGCCGTTCTCGACGATCGGGGCCTTGACGTTCGTCAGGGGCTGCAGGCGCGCGCCTGCCTTCTGGGCCGTCTGCGCGAGCAGGTCGTCGAAGTCCAGCCGCGGGCGCACCAGGCCGTAGCTCGGGTAGGAGGCGAGCTCGGGCCAGGGCAGCTCGAGCTTCACTCCTCCGCCGAGGATGCGCAGGCCCCGGTTCCTGATGAACCCGTTGGCCTCGGTGGTGTCGATCCCCATGTCCACGAGGGTCTTCACCGCACGAGGGGTGAGGCCGTCACCGCAGACCTTCTCGCGGGGGAAGGCCGTCTTCTCGAGGAGCAGGACGTCGAGCCCGGCCTGCGCCAGCGCCTGCGCTGCAGCGCTGCCGCCCGGCCCGGCGCCGACGACGATGACGTCGGCGTCCTGCTGCGCGCTCACGGCGATCCCCTCTCGCTTGTGAAAGTTTTCACGAGCGAGTCTCCAGTGTAGGACCTCGCTCGCGGATCGGCACCCGCTCGGTCAGCGGGTCCCGCGGTGGAGGGCGACGATGCCCCCGGTCAGGTCGCGCCAGCCGACGTGGGTCCAGCCGACGTCCTGCAGCTCGCGCGCGAGCCCGGCCTGGTCCGGCCAGGCCCGGATCGACTCGGCCAGGTAGACGTACGCCGCCGGGTCGCTGCTGACCCTCGTCGCGACGGCCGGGAGCAGGCGCATCAGGTAGTTCACGTAGACCGTCCGGAAGGGCTTCCACGTCGGGTGGCTGAACTCGCAGACCACGAGCCGGCCGCCCGGCTTGGTGACGCGTCGCATCTCGGTCAGCGCCTGGTGCACGTCGGCGGTGTTGCGCAGCCCGAACGAGATCGTCACCGCGTCGAAGGCCTCGTCGGCGAAGGGCAGCTTCAGGGCGTCCCCGGCGACCAGCGGCACGCCCTTGCCCTTGCCCACCTCGAGCATCCCGAGGGAGAAGTCGCACCCGACGACGGTCGCGCCGGAGGTGGCGAGAGCCGCCGAGCTGGTGGCCGTCCCTGCTGCGAGGTCCAGGACCCACTGCCCTGGTTCGAGAGCGAGAGCATCGGTGACGGCCTTGCGCCATCCGCGGTCCTGACCGAGCGAGAGGACTGCGTTGGTCAGGTCGTAGCGGGGGGCCACCTCGTCGAACATCGCGGCGACGTCGGTGGGGTCCTTCTCCAGGCTGGCGCGGGTCACCTGTCCATCATCGTCGGTGGACGAGCCGACCGCCCACCACGGTGGCGAGGCACCGGCCGGCCCCCTGGTCGATCAGGGCCTTGTACGGGTCGTCGCCGGTCACGTCGAAGACCGCGAGGTCTGCGCGACAGCCTGGCTTGAGGGTCCCGAGGTCCAGGCCGAGCGCCTTCGCCCCGCCCAGGGTGAGCGCCTCGACCAGCTGCTCCTCAGGCCGCGGCAGGCCCTGCCGGACGGCGAGGTCACGCGTGGCCCTGGCCTCCGCCAGCAGGTCGAGATCGGGAGCGCTGGCGAGCGAGTCCGTCCCGATCGCGATCACGTTGCCTTCTCTGAGGTAGTCCGCCACCGGTGCCTCGCCGGCACCGAGCACGGCGTTCGAGCGCGTGCACAGGGCGACCGCGGTGCGGTGCTCCCGCAGGATCGCGCGGTCGGAGGCGTCGACGTGCACCCCGTGTGCCACGTGGACGTCGGGGCCGAGCCCGCCGAGGTCGGCGCAGTGCCGCACAGCGCTCACTCCCGCACCGCTCCCGGCAAGCTCGAACTGGAAGCCGAACCGCTCCGCGATCTCCTGGAAGGCACCCGTTCCGGACAGGACCCACTCCGCCTCATCGGCCGTCTCCGCGAGGTGCGGGTGCAGTCGCATGCCCCGAGCTCGCGCGAGCGAGGTCAGCTCCCGGAAGACCGCGGTGCTCAGCGTGTAGAGCGTGTGCGGGCTGACCCCCACCGGACGACCCGTCGTCATGAGCAGGGTCTCCAGCTTCGCCAGCGCCGCGGGCCACCGGGCGTCGTCGACCGCCGCCAGCTCGACGTACGAGATCCCCTGCAGCCCAAGGGATCCCGCGACGACGATGGCCGGGCCCCGCGTGACGACATCGGCGACGGCAGTCGTACCCGACTTCAGCAGCTGGTGGGCGGAGCCCCGGGCCTGGACCTGCCAGTCGACGTCGCTCAGGCCCTGCCGGATCCCCGCGAGCTGCTGGATCCACTGCGCGAAGGGCAGCCCCGCCGACGACAGGTGCGCGAACGCCGGCCCGTACTCGAGATGGGCGTGCGCGTTGACCAGCCCTGGGGTCAGGACACCACGCCACTGACGGACCCGGACGCTCGTCGGCATCCCCGACCGGGGACCGACCTGCACGACCAGGTCGTTCTCGACGAGCACAGCACCCTCGACCAGGGGCGGACCGGTCATCGTCAGCACCACAGGTGCCGCATGCACGGTCGCGGTCATGCGCAGAGGGTCTCAGCCCTCGACGAGGGCGCCGTCGTGGAGCAGGAGCACGCGGTCGGCCCAGCCGACGACGGCGGGGTCGTGAGTGGCCACGATCACGCCGGCTCCGCGGTCGGCCTCGGCGCGCAGCAGCTCCACGGCGAGCGTGCGCAGCGAGCCGTCCAGCGCCGACGTGGGTTCGTCTGCCAGCACGAGGGCCGGGGAGTGCACGACGGCGCGGGCGAGGGCGACGCGCTGCCGCTGGCCCCCGGAGAGCTCCTCCACGAGCCGGTCCGACCGGTCCTCGAGGCCGACGCGGGCCAGCGCTGCTGAGGACGAGGCGATGACCTCGGTCGGCGACAGGGTGCCGTCCGCCACCTGCAAGGGGACCTCGATGTTCTCGGCTGCCGTGAGCATGGGCAGCAACCCGAGGCCCTGCAGCATCAACCCGACCTGGCGGCGCTGGGCGTCATCACCCAGGAGCACGGGTGCGCCGTCGAGGGTGACGGACCCGGAGTCCGGCGTCTGGAGGCCGCCGATCACGGCCAGCAGGCACGACTTGCCCGACCCGGACGGGCCTTGCAGCGCGACGAGCTCGCCGGCGCTCATCGTGAAGGACACGTCCTGCAGGACAACACGGCTCCCGAACGCCACGGACACCTCCTGGACGACGAGGAGCGTCATGCGACCAGCCGCCCTTCGCGGACCCTGACGACCGCGTCGGCCACCGCAGCCACCTCCTCGTCGTGCGTCGCGATCACGAGGGTGGCGTGCTCCTCCCGACGGATCTCGTCGAGCAGCTCCAGAGCGGCGCCGCGGGAGCGAGCGTCCAGCTGAGAGGTGGGCTCGTCGAGCAGCAGCACGGCGGGCCGGTGGACGAGGGCAGTGGCCAGTGCCACCCGCTGCTGCTCACCACCCGAGAGCCGGGCCACCGGGATCTCCGCCACCGATGAGAGGCCGAGCCGGGACAGCAGCTCATCCGGCTCCCGCCCAGGTCGAGTGCAGACGGCCGACCGCAGGACCAGGGCGAGGTTCTCCCGGGCGCTGGCCCAGGGAAGGAGGCCGGCGCCAGGCACTTGTAGCACGGCCGCGACGGTCTCGGCGCGGAGGGCTTGAAGCCTGCGTTGAGGAAGCGCGTGCATCGCGAAGTCGCCGACGTGGACCTCGCCGGAGTCGGGCCGCTGCAGGCCCGCGAGCAGGGTCAGCACCGTCGACTTGCCCGATCCGGAGGGGCCGACCAGGGCGGTGCACGAGCCCGCCGGCACGACGAGGTCGGCGCGGTCGAGGGCGACGACGAGCTCGTCCGCCTGGTAGGTCCGCGTGACGTCGAGCAGTCGCAGCTCCAGCCCGTTCATGCCTGCACCTCCCGCAGCCGAGAGGGATCGGCCGCCTGCTGCAGCACGCGACCGACCAGGAAGGAGGTCCCCAGGGCGAGGCCGACGGCGACGAGCAGCAGCACGATCACCGCAACCGGCCCCGGGGTGAGCGGGACGGTCACGTCCTCCCCCTCTCCGGCGAACAGCGGCAGGTGCGGCAGGGTGACCGCGCACGCCGTGGCGCCTGCGGCCACCCCGAGGCTCAGGCCCACGACGAGCAGGAGCAGCGACTCACCTCGGGAGGCACGTCGCAGGGTCCTCGCGGGCACGCCCATCGCTCCGAGGGCAGCGAGCTCCCAACCGCGACGACGGGCGCTGGTGAGCACGGAGAACAGCGTGGTGGCCACCGCCAGCACCAGGGCGAGGCCGGCTGCCACCAGGGAGAGCAGGACCGCCAGGGCAGGACCCGATCGGGCCAGCAGCTCCCGGTGCCGGTCCGCGACGTCGGTGCTGAGGACCATGAGTCCCCGATCGGTGAGGCGCTTCTGGAGGGGCTTGTCGGGACCGGTCATCCAGACCTCGGGCAGCGCCACCAGCGAGCTGGGCGGCAGGTACGCGATCGCGCTCCAGTCGACGATCGTGCCGCTGCTCAGCGCACGCGGCAGGCTGCGCACGGTGCCCCCGATGAGGACGGCGTGCTGGAACCCGTCGACCGACGTCACGACGGCCCCGTCGCGGGGGGTGTTGGAGGCGAGGACCGCCAACGGGTCGACGCTGACCTTGTCGGTCACCAGGGCCGTGGCGAACTGCGCCTTCGGGGTGGCCAGGATGCGCTGTGCCTGCGACACCGGCATCCCGACGACGGACTCGTCCCACCTGGCCACGGCACTGAGCCGTGGGCTGTCGACGGCGAGGAACCTGCCGCCGGGCTCCCCCGAGAAGGGCAGGTACTCCAGCACCGCCATGGCCTTTGTGCCCGTCGGGTCGACCGAGCGGACCACCTCTCGCAGGTCCAGGCCCGGGTGCTTCGCGTCAGCACCCACGTAGAGGACCTGACCGGCGCCCACCTCAGTGTCCCCTCGGACGACGGCGGCACGGTTGGCTACCGACCAGGCCGTTGTCGCGGTGGCAGCGAGCCCGAAGGCCACGACGAGCAGACCGGCCAGCAAGGCGCCTTCGCGCCGCCGGACGAGCTGACGCACGGCGAGGAACCGAGCCATGCGCCGCCGTCCTCTCGTGCGCCTGAGCGCCGGCACGCAGACGACCGGGAGCAGGCGGAGCCCGACCAGTGCGATGACCAGCGACACCGGGACCGGGGTGAGCAGGACCCAGGGCTGAGGACCGTTGAGGCATCCAAGGGCCGCGCCGACACCAGCCGCGACGAGCAGGCCGTCGAGGCCGAGGGCGCCGCGAGAAGGCGCCTTCGACGTCCGCTGCCAGAGCTCCAGCACAGGCTTGCCGAGCTCGCGGGCGCACACCAGCAGGACGGCGAGCAGCAGCGCCCCCGCAGCGACGAGCAGCGTCAGCAGGGCACTGCTGGGCAAGGCGACCGGCGTGCCGGGCACCAGCTTGACGGCGGCCATCACCTTGACCGTCACGAGCGCGAGCAGCCCTCCGACCGGCGCGCCTGCTGCTACCAGGACGAGCGGTTCGGCTACGGCAAGACCGACGACGGTCCTGGTACGGAGGCCCCTCAGCCGCGCCGCGGCCACCTCAGGGGCACGCGCCGTCGCCGACCCCCCGACGACCAGCAGGAGCACCACCCCCGCCAGCAGCACCAGCTGGGCCAGCACGACCGTGCTGGCCCGCCCGAGCGACCGGCCCTGCAGCTGGGCCTTGTCGAACTGGTCGGTCAGGTTGTCGCGCAGCGCGTACATCGAGGCGTTGGACGTGTGCAGCGCGACCCGAGCCTGGGCCGCCCTCACCTTGTCGCGCAGGACGGGCACGTCCTTCAGCCGCACCGAGGACACGTCCGCGAGTCGTGTCGCCGTCGCGTAGCCGAGCACGCGGTCACCGGCGGTCACGTCGGCAGCGGCCCGCTCGAAGGTCTCGGGCACAGTGAGCGTCGCAGGGACCCGCTCAGGGATCGGCGCCAACCCGAACTCTGACGCCCCGTACGACAGGAACGCCGTCTCGCCCTCCCCGGTCCAGTAGAGCGACGACTGGTCCTTCGGGAGGTAGACCCCGACCACGGTCTCCTGCAGGGGGACGTCGGGATTGGAGCCGCGCTCGCCCTTCACCGTGGCATCGATGTGGAGCTCGCCGCCGAGCGCCATCCGGGTCGAGGCCGTGCGGTGCACGAGCACCTCACCCGCCCGCTCCGGGCAGCGGCCGCTGACCAGCGTCACCTGCTGGCAGAAGCCCTGTCGGTAGAGCAGCGCGGACCGGTAAGGGGTGAAGGAGCCGGGCACGCGCATGTCCGAGATCAGCTTGAGCCCCTGGATCACCGGCCCGTGGAAGGGCAGGTCCTGCTGCGTCATCAGGTCGGTCAGGTCGGCCAGGGCCGATCTCGTGGGAAGCCCGAGCACCTCACCGAAGGCAGCGTTCTGCTCCGGCCCCGCCTCTGTCAGGGTGTCGCGCAGGACCGACTCGCTCCCTGCTCGGGTCCAGAGCGGTCCGAGGACGGCCCCGAGGACGGTGACGGCGCTCAGCAGTGCGGTCGCGACGGAGGCGGCAGCGCGCCAGCGCAAGGCACGCCACAGCAGCTGCACGTCCGCTCCTCGGGATGGTCGCTCGGCAGACCCTCGCGGGCGCCGCCCCGGATCGTCCAGTCACGTGACGCCATCGTGACCGGTCCGCTGTCAGACCGTCACCCGAGGCGAGCGCTCCGCTTACGATGGGAGCGTGCTCACCGCGCCCTCCGTAGACCTGCTCAGGGTGTCGACGGTCCGCATCCCGGAGCCGGGCGCCCTGCTCTCCTTGGTTCCCAGGTCAGGGGCGCTGGCGTGGATCCAGGAGGGCGAGGGGATCGTCGGCTGGGGCGAGGCCGCCCGGCTCGAGGTGACCGGTCCTGGGCGCTTCGCCGAGGCGAAGTCCTGGTGGGACACCCAGGTAGCCGCGACCAGCGTCAGCGATGAGGTTCGCCTGCCGGGTACCGGCCTGGTGGCCTTCGGCTCGTTCGCCTTCGACGCCGACACGACCACCTCGGTGCTCATCGTTCCCGAGGTCGTGGTCGGCCACCGGGACGGCACCTGGTGGCTCACGACCGTGGGCGTCCCGATGCCGCCGCTCGGCGGCGGAAGCGAACCGACCGCCCCGACCGACCCGCGGTTCACCGACGGAGCCGTCGACAGCGCCGCCTGGGGGTCGATCGTCGCCGAGGCCGTGCGGCGCATCGAGGGAGGCGAGGTCGGCAAGGTCGTGCTGGCACGGGAGGTCGAGGCGCGCAACGGCGAGCCTTGGGACATCCGCTGGCCGCTGACCCGACTGGCCGACCGCTACGCCGGCTGCTGGACCTTCGCCGTCGATGGGCTCATCGGCGCCACCCCTGAGATGCTCGTCCGCCTGCGCGACGGCGTCGCGACGTCGCGGGTCCTCGCGGGCACCCTGCGTCGCAGCGGCGACGCCAACCAGGACCTCCTGCGCAGCGACGACCTCAGCCGCTCCATCAAGGACGTCGAGGAGCACGGGTACGGAGTCCGCTCCGTGGTCGAGTCCCTGAGCCTGCACTGCACGGCCATCGACGTGCCCGCGTCGCCGTTCGTCCTGGCGCTGCCGAACCTCATGCACCTCGCCAGCGACGTGACGGGCACCGTTTCCGACGGCGCCACCTCGCTGGAGCTGGTCGCCTCCCTGCACCCCTCAGCGGCCGTCTGCGGCACTCCGACGTCGGTGGCTTTCGACCTCATCACCGAGATCGAGGGGCTGTCCCGTGGTCGCTACGCCGGGCCGGTCGGGTGGCTCGACGCCTCCGGTGACGGCGAGTGGGGCATCGCACTGCGCTGCGGCCAGGTCGACCCGGCCGACCCGAGCCTGATCCGCCTCTACGCCGGCTGCGGCATCGTCGCCGGCTCCGAACCCGAGCGCGAGCTCGCCGAGAGCAACGCGAAGCTCCTGCCGATGCGGGACGCGCTCACGGCCTGAGCGCCGCCTGCACCGCGGCCCTCATCCGACGGTCCACGTCGATCGCGTCGTGCCGATCGGTGCGCACCTCGACCACGCGTACCCCTCCCCGCAGGACGAGCGCGGCCTCCAGCTCGGCTCGCGAGGTGGCCAGCGCGTACGACGTCCCGCTCGCCGCGCACAGCGCACCGAGGTCAACACCATGGGGCGTGCCGAAGACCCGCTCGAACGCCGCTTCGTGCTCGGGCGCGCCCTGCTCCAGCAGTCCGAAGATCGCCCCGCCGTCGTTGTTCACCACGACGATCGTCAGGTCTGGTCGCGGCTCGTCCGGCCCGATGATGAGCCCGTTGCTGTCGTGCAGGAAGGTCAGGTCACCCAGCAGTGCGAAGGCCTGCCGGCCGTGTGCCAGCGCCGCCCCGAGCGCTGTCGAGACCATGCCGTCGATGCCTGCGACGCCACGGTTCGCGAGCACCCTGAGGCCCTGCTTGGTGCCCGCGACGAACAAGTCCCGCACGGGCTTGGAGGAGCCCACCACGAGCAGACTGCCTGCTGAGGCGACGACCGCTCGAGCGACCGACGGCTCGTCAAGGCCGGTCAGCTGGGCGTCCCCGGCGTCCTGGGCCACCCTCCCGGCCTCGAGCCAGCTGGGTAGCCAGGTCGGGTCGAGATCCCCTGCGCCACAAGGGACTTCCGCCAGCACACGATGGGCCATCGACCCCGTCCAGGCTCCCACCACGTCCACCGGGGCGGACGCGACGAGCCGACCCACGGCGCGGCTGAGAGTCGGCCGGCCGACCACGAGCACGCGGTCGGGCACGTTCGTCCAGCCGCTGCCGAGCAGCAGCTCGGCGGCAGGGACCGCGTTCGGGCCTCCACCCGCGGTCGGCTCGGCCACCACGGGGAAGCCACGCGCGGCCGCGAGCTCGTAGGCCTCCTGGACCTGCCTCGCGCCGGCGTCGCCGATGACCACTGCAGTACGGGCGGGCAGGTCGTCGACGGGCCGCTCGTGGACCGCGCGCTGCCGCGTCGTCCAGGCTTCGCCGTCGGGCCTCCCCGGCTCCGCCGGGGTGCTGTCGGGGACCAGCGGCTCCCGAAAGGCAAGGTTGAGGTGGACCGGGCCCGGTGCGGCTCCCCTGTCTCCGAGCGCGGCCGACAGCGCCCTGCAGGTGAGCGAGCGCCAGTGGGAGCCCTGGCCGAGCTCCGGAGCGCCGACCTCGACGAACAGCCGCACCGCGCCGCCGTACAGCTTGATCTGGTCGATCGTCTGGTTCGAGCCGGTCCCGCGCAGCTCGGGCGGTCGGTCGGCGGTGAGGACCAGGAGCGGCACGTGCCCGTACGACGCCTCAAGGACAGCCGGGTGCAGGTTGGCGGTTGCCGTCCCGGAGGTCGTGACGACCGGGACAGCCTTACCGCTCTCCCTCGCCAGCCCGAGGGCGAGGAAGGCCGCTGACCGCTCGTCGATGCGCACGTGCAGGCGCAGCCGACCTGAGGCGTCGGCCTCGTGCAGCGCGAACGCCAGCGGGGCGGACCGGGAGCCGGGCGCCAGGACCGCGTCCGTGACGCCCCCGCGCACCAGCTCGTCGACGAGGGTGCGCGCGAGGGCGGTGGCGGGGTTCACGGGGCCGATCCAAGCACCTCGAGGCAGCGAGAGAGCCGCTCCCGCCACCACAGCTGCCGATCAGCAGCTGCCCGGTGCTCTGCCAGCAACTGGGGCTCAGGGACCACCCGTCCGCTAAGGATCGAGCCACCGGAACCGTCCAGCGAGTCGGCGATGACGTCACCGGCGAGCAAGGAGGTCGTCGCGAGGCCGCAGGCGAAGGGCAGCTCGGGGAGCGCGGCGGCAAGAGCAACACCGGCGCTGATGCCGACCGAGGTGTCGAGGGCACTCGAGACGACGACGGGCAGTCCGCACTCCTGCGCGATGCGCAGCGCCGGCGCTACTCCACCCAGTGGCGCCACCTTGACCACGATCACGTCGGCCGCGCCCCGCCGAGCGACGAGCAGCGGGTCCGACGCCTTGCGCACGCTCTCGTCGGCCGCGATGCGCACGTCGGTCCTACGGCGCACCTGCGCGAGCTCGTCCACAGTGGCGCAGGGCTGCTCGACGTACTCCAGGCCGAGGCCCTCGAGAGCGGCGATCGCCACGAGGGCCTGCTCGACGGTCCACGCAGCATTGGCGTCGACCCGGATCCGCGCGTCCGGCCCCATCACCTGCCTGACGGCCGCTACGCGGTCGACGTCGTCCTGCAGCGACTGACCCGGTTGCGCCACCTTGACCTTCGCGGTGGTGCATCCGGGGAAGCGGTCGAGCACGGCGCCGACCTCCGCGGCGGCGACGGCAGGGACGGTGGCGTTGACCGGCACCCGGTCGCGGAGCGGCACGGGCCAG
>JAODNB010000186.1 GCA_025464795.1 Frankiales bacterium | reverse complement strand
ATGACGGCGAACGCCCGCGACGTGGCCCTGCGCGTGCGGAACGCCGGCGCCGTGTTCATCGGGCCCTGGACCCCGGTCTCGCTCGGGGACTACGTCGCCGGTTCCAACCACGTGCTGCCGACCGGCGGCACCGCGCGGTTCGCCGCGGGATTGTCCGCGCAGAGCTTCCTCAAGCGGATGTCGTTCGTCGAGTACACCCGCGACGCGCTCGTCGAGGCTGCGCCGTGCGTCACTGCCCTCGGTGGCGCGGAGGACCTGCTGGCGCACGTCGAGGCCGTGCAGGTCCGGGTCCGCGGAGAGGTCCGTTGAGCCTGCCCGTCCGGGACGACCTGGTCGGCAAGCAGCCGTACGGCGCACCTCAGCTCCCTGAGGCCATCCAGCTGAACGTCAACGAGAACCCCTTTCCGCCGTCCGCCTCGTTGGTGGCCGACCTCGCTGCTGCCGTCGCCGGTGCCGCCGGGACGATGAACCGCTACCCGGACCGCGAGGCCGTCGCCCTGCGCACGGACCTCGCGGCCTACCTGACGCGCGTCACCGGCGTCGCTGTCTCGGTCGACCAGGTGTGGGCCGCGAACGGCTCCAACGAGGTGCTGCAGCAGGTCTGCCAGGCCTTCGGCGGTCCAGGACGGACCGCCCTCGGCTTCGAGCCCTCCTACTCGATGCACCCGCTGCTGGCGGCCGGCACGAACACTGCCTGGGTCGCCTCACAGCGAGCGGCGGACTTCACGCTGTCGGTCGCCTCGGCCGTCGCTGCCGTGGAGCAGCACTCGCCTGCGATCACCTTCCTCACCACGCCCAACAACCCGACCGGCACGAGCCTGTCGCTCGAGGTGGTGAAGGCGGTCCACGACGCGACGCCGGGCATGGTCGTGTGCGATGAGGCCTACGCGGAGTTCGGCAGCACCGTGTCGGCCGTGACGCTGCTGGGGGAGTGCCCCCGGCTGATCGTGTCGCGAACGATGTCCAAGGCCTTCGCCGGAGCCGGCCTCCGGCTGGGCTACCTGGCCGCCTCGCCTGAGGTCGTCGACGCCCTTCGCCTGGTGCGGCTGCCCTACCACCTGTCAGCCCTGACGCAGGCGGCCGCGCGGGTCGCTCTGGCACACACCGACGAGCTGCTCGGCACCGTCGAGGCGGTGAAGGCGCAGCGCGACCGGATGGTCGCCGGAGTCGCCGCGGTCGGGCTCACGAGCGTCCCGACGGAGTCGAACTTCCTGCTCTTCGGTCCCTTCGACGAGCCGTCCGTCGTGTGGCAGCAGCTGCTCGACGAGGGCGTCCTCGTCCGTGACGTGTCGACCGGCCCAGGTCTCGCCGGCTGGCTGCGCGTCAACGCCGGCACCGAGCCCGAGACGACCGCCTTCCTCGACGCCCTGGCAGCTGTCGTCAGGTCCTAGAGGACCAGGTCGGTGTGCAGGCGCAGCAGGTCCGCTGCCGGGTCGTCCGTCTTGCCCGTGTGGATGGGGCCGGTACGGACGACCGTGCTGCGCGGTGCGGTGAGCCACCCGAACCGCTGGCGGAGGGGAGTGGCGCCGGCGGGGCCCTCGCCCCGGCAGGCGCGACAGACGGCGTCGAGCATCTCGCGGACGGCTTCGACGTCGATGTCCTGGTCCAGGCAGCGCAGCCGCGCCGCGTCCACGTGCACTCGGGCGTCGAGGAAGTCGAGGTCCTGGCTGTAGAGCACGATGCCGACGTTGATGGACTCGCCGCGCTGGACGCGGGGCACGGCCTGCAGCAGGGCGTACTCGAACAGGCTGCTCATCGGTCCCGCCTGCCGATGAGCTGCTGGACGTACGCCGCTCTCAGGGCATCCGGGCCGTCGAAACCGGGCTCGTCCGTGAGCCACACGTCGGGGACGTCGTCGAGTGCGGAGCGGATCTGCTCGTCGCTGAGCTCCGGCTCGACGGTCGCGGTCGCCATCTCCGACAGCACGTGCCCGTTGACGTCGTACGGCTTGGTGATCCAGCTCTGCGCGCGAGGCCACGCGTGGTGGAAGACCAGGGTCGCGCCGTGGTCGATGAGCCACAGCTCTCGGTGCCACATGAGCAGGTTCGGGTTGCGCCACGAGCGGTCCACGTTGCCGACGAGCGCGTCGAACCACAGGACCGTGCTGGCGAGGGTGGCGTCGACCTGGTGGGCGAGCGGGTCGAACCCGAGGGCCCCTGGCAGGAAGTCCATCCCGAGGTTGAGTCCGGCGCTGCTGTTGAGGAGGTCCTGCACCTCTTCATCGGGCTCGGACCGTCCCAGCAGCGGGTCGACGTCGACGAGGACCAGCTCGGGCACCGGCAGGCTCAGCGCACGCGCGATGCCCGCGCAGATGATCTCGGCGATGAGCGTCTTGCGGCCCTGCCCGGCGCCGACGTACTTCACGACGTAGGTGCCGAGGTCGTCGGCCTCCATGAGGCCCGGCAGCGAACCGCCTTCGCGCAGCGGCGTCACGTAGCGCGTTGCGGTCACGGTCCTGAGCACCTCCGAAGCCTAGGCCGGAGCGCACCTGAGGCGAGTGCCGCCCTCGCGCCTCGGGGCGCCCGATAGCCTGGGGGCATGTCACGCACGGCTCTGATCGAGCGCACGACCAAGGAGAGCGACGTCCGCGTCGAGCTCACCATCGACGGGACCGGCCAGGCGTCCTCAGACACCGGCGTGCCGTTCTTCGACCACATGGTCAGCCAGCTCGGCAAGCACGGCGGCTTCGACCTGACCGTCGTCACCAAGGGCGATCTGCACGTCGACGCCCACCACACCGTCGAAGACACCTCCCTCGCCCTGGGTCAGGCCCTGCGCGAGGCGCTCGGGGACAAGGCCGGCATCCGTCGTTTCGGTGACGCACTCGTGCCCCTGGACGAGGCCCTCGTCCAGGCTGCCGTCGACCTCAGCGGCCGCCCCTACCTAGTGCACGACGAGCCCGAGATGGTGGAGCTGATCGGCAGCTACGACACCACTCTGACCAAGCACATCTGGGAGAGCTTCGTCGCGACCAGTCAGATCGCGCTGCACGTGCGCGTCCTCAGCGGCCGCAACGCGCACCACGTCGTCGAGACCCAGTTCAAGGCGGTCGCGCGCGCCCTCCGTACGGCGTGCGAGCTGGACCCCCGCGTGACGGGAGTGCCCTCGACCAAGGGCGTGCTCTAGGTGATCTGGGCGCTCTACCTGCTGTTGCTCGCCGGTGCCTTCACGGGCGTCGGTCCGGCGCTGAGGGCGTGGCAGCGGCGGAGCCGGTCGTGAAGGTGGTGGTCCTCGACTACGGCTCCGGCAACCTGCGCTCTGCCGAGCGCGCTCTCGCGAGAGTGACTCCGGACGTCGTCGTCACGAGCGATCTCACTGAGGCAGCGGAGTGCGACGGCTTGGTCGTTCCCGGCGTCGGGGCCTATGCGGCCTGCATGCGCAGCCTCAACGCGATCCGGGGTGGATCCGTCATCCAAGACCGGCTGAGTCAGCAGCGGCCGGTGCTCGGCATCTGCGTGGGAATGCAGATCCTGTTCGAGCGGGGCCTGGAGCACGGGGAGACCACCGACGGGCTCGGCGTCCTACCCGGCGACGTCACGCGCCTCGACGCACCGATCGTGCCGCACATGGGTTGGAACACCCTGAGCCCACCCGAGGGGTCGGTCCTGTTCCAGGGCGTCGAGGACGAGCGGTTCTACTTCGTGCACTCGTACGCGGCACGAGATGTCCCCGACGCGCTGTGCACGACCGCCGAGCACGGCGAGGTCTTCACCGCGGCTGTCGAGCGCGGGGTCCTGAGCGCGACCCAGTTCCACCCGGAGAAGAGCGGCGACGCCGGCTCGCACCTCCTGGAGAACTGGGTACGCAGCCTGTGAGCCCTCGGTGAGCAAGGAGAGGCAGAAGGCCCGCGCCACCAGGGAAGCAGCCCGCCGGCTCGAGGTCGAAGCAGCGGCCCGAAAGCGGGAGAAGGCAGCCCGTCGCAAAGCGCTCGTACCGGCTGTCGCTCTGCCGAAGCGTCGCCGTCGTTACGGTGCGCTGCCCACCAGCGAGATCCTGCGACTGGTCGTGGTGTTCGCCGCGATGCAGGTCGTGATCTGGTTCTTCCTTCCGGGACTCGCCGCCCGCATCTCGATCGCGATCCTGACCGCCGCGTGCATGCTGGTCTACGTCAACACCCGAAGGAGCACCACCCGATGACCCTTGAGCTGCTGCCCGCTGTCGACGTGCGGGACGGTCAAGCCGTCCGTCTCGTGCAGGGCGAGTCGGGTTCCGAGACGTCGTACGGAGACCCGGTCGGTGCTGCGCTGCAGTGGCAGACCGACGGTGCGGAGTGGGTGCACCTCGTCGACCTCGATGCGGCCTTCGGCACCGGCAGCAACCGGGAGCTGCTCGCCGAGGTCGTGGGCAAGCTCGACGTGAAGGTCGAGATGAGCGGTGGCATCCGCGACGACGCCTCCCTCGAGGCAGCGCTGGCTACCGGCTGCGCTCGGGTCAACCTCGGGACTGCCGCGCTGGAGACGCCCGAGTGGGTCCGGTCCGCGATCGCTCGCTTCGCGGACAGGATCGCGGTGGGCCTCGACGTCCGAGGAACGACCCTCAGCGCTCGCGGCTGGACGCAGGACGGCGGCGAGCTCTTCGAGGTGCTCGAGCGCCTCGACCGGGACGGCTGTGCTCGCTACGTCGTCACGGACGTCAAGCGGGACGGCACCCTCACCGGTCCGAACCTGGAGCTCCTGGCGCAGGTCTGCGCCGCTACGACCAAGCCCGTCGTCGCCAGCGGGGGAGTGTCCTCCTTGGCGGACCTCGTTGCCATCGCCGGCGTACCCGGGGTCGAGGGCGCGATCGTCGGAAAGGCCCTGTACGCAGGGGCTTTCACCCTCCCTGAGGCCCTTGCCGCCGTCCGCTGATGGAGGAGGTCAACGGCGAGGACTGGGGAGGCCGGGACATCGTCGGCGAGTCCTTCGAGCAGGTGACGTTCGTCGAGTGCGACCTCACGGAGGTCACGACCCGCAACGCCGTCTTCGACGGCTGCACGTTCCGCGGAGTGCGCTTCAACGTCTCGGCGCACCACTCGACTGCGTTCGTCAACTGCACGTTCGTCCGGTGCAGCTTCTTCGACGCCACCTTCACCGGGTGCAAGCTGACCGGTAGCCGGTTCGACAGCTGCACCCTGGACCTGCTGACGGTCGAAGGCGGCGAGTGGTCCTTCGTGAACCTGCGCAACGCCAACCTGTCGAGCGCCACCCTCAAGGACGCCCGCATGAGGGAGGCTGACCTCGGCGGGGTGCGTGCGTCGAACGGCACCCTGACCGGCCTCGACCTGAGCGGGGCGACCTGGAGCAAGGCCGACCTCTCCGGCGCGGACCTGCGGGGCTCGGACCTGAGCTCGCTCGACCCGGGCGCGGTGAACCTGCGGGGGGCGAAGATCACCTACCAGCAGGCGGTGACGCTCGTGCTCGCGCAGGGTCTCGAGGTCCACCCCGACTGACGGGGTCGTCAGTCCTTGACGGACAGCTCGACGGCGAGCGGACCCAGCCGCACGGCCTTGCCGACGCCGTCCTTGGCACGCACGACGCGGGGCCGCGACCAGCGCAGCGGCGTCCACGCGACGGACACGACGGGCGTGCTGTCGACGGGGGGCGGAGCGACCGGAACGGGGTCCACCGGGGGAGCAGGGGAGGCGTCGACGGGCGCGAGGTCAGCGAGCAGGTCAGCCTTGAGGTCGTCCTGGAGGTTCTTGGCGGTCATCTCGGCAGTTCCAGCTTTCCTTGGTGCAGGCCCTGGTAGGCGGTGAGGACGTCCTGGGCCAGGGCGGTGTAGGCGACCGCGACGGACGACGAGGGGGCGGACAGCACCACAGGACGCTTCGCGAGCGTCGAGGAGGGGACGCGGCGCGACACCGGGATGCGGGTCGCAAGCAAGGGCAGATCGGTGCCCTCCAGGGCGCCGACCACCTCCCGCGCAGCCTTGCCGTCCTTGTCCCAGAGGGAGCACGCGACACCGACCAGGTCGGCGACGGTGTTCTCGAACGCGCGGTGCTGGTCGAGGAAGGCGGTGACCCGGGCAGCTCCGAGGGCGGAGCCAGGGTCGCTGGTGAAGACGGTCAGGACGGCGTCGGCCGCGCAGACCGCTGACAGCGTGAGGTTTCCGAGGTCGCCGTGGGTGTCGAGGACGACGTGGTCGTAGTCGGCGAGCAGCGGACGCAGCACCCGACGGATGCCTGTGACGATCCCGCCCTGCGCGGCCAGTGTGACGCCGACCAGCTCGAGTGAAGGGTGGGCCGGCAGCAGGTCCAGGCCGGGAGCGACCTCGGTGCGGAGGACCTCGCGGGGGTCTGCTTCGGGATTCTCGAGGAGTCCCGCGAGCGAGTCCTCCTTGCTCTTGGCGACGACGCCGAAGGCGCGACCGAGTGAGTCCTGCGGGTCGGCGTCGACGGCGAGCACACGTCCCGATCGCGCGAGCACCGCAGCGAGGTTCGCGGCTGTCGAGGTCTTGCCGACCCCTCCCTTGGAGGAGCAGACGGCCAGTCTCATGCCGCGATCCCGCGAGAGCTCCGGAGCACGACGACGAGCAGCGCCGCAGCAGCCAGCTCGAGCAGCAGCTCCCCGATCCGGTGGGTGTGGAGAGTGCGTGCCGCGATGCGCCCGACCAGGCCGCCCACGACCCCGGCCAGGGCTGTCTTGCTCAAGCTCAGCTTGCCGCTCCCCGGGGCGATGGCTCGGGCGACGAGGCCCAGCAGCAGACCCACGACGAGCGCCTGCAGGACCGAGAACACGGTCGCGCCGATGAACGGGAGCACCACGAACAGCACCACCGCGACGACGAGCAGGAAGAACAGCACCTCGCAAGGGTAGGGGCGATCAGCAGGAGTAGTGAATGCCCTCGAGCGTGGTATCGCGCACGTCCGGCGCCAGCAGGTGAAGCACGGCGGCGCCGTTCACCGGCCGCTGACCGGTCACGACGAGGTCCAGGGAGACGCGGACGCTGCGCTGCCCGGCCCCGACCTTGATCGACTCAGGCGCAGTGAGGACCCCGTCCGGGCGTGTCCATTGCAGCCGCAACGACCCGGCACCTCCGTTCGTCGCCACGACCCCGAGGAAGAGGAAGCGGGCCCTCGGACAGTGCCCGACCCCGTTGGCCGGCTCGGCAGTGAGACGAACGTCACTCACGGTCAAGGCCGGATGCGCCCCCGTCCTGGTCGTGCCGTAGGCGATCGCGCCCCCCAGGACGAGCGCCGCGGTCAGGACCAGCGGCCACCGGCGGGCCGCGCGCCTCGGGAGGGTCGGTACCGGTACCGGGGGAGCGAGAGCCTGGGTGCGCGGCGCCCTGCCACCCGTGCGGCGCGGGAGCTCCGGCCACGCTGTGGCCGTCCGCAGCCGGGCCACGAGCTGGCGAGGGCTCAGCCGTACCGACGGGTCTTTCGCAAGCCCAGCCAGCAGGGCGGCTGAGGCCTCAGGTGGGAACCCTGGTACGAGGTCGGCCGGATCAGGCGGTTCGCGGGTCCAGTGCGCCGCGATCAGGGCCAGCCCACCGACATCGTCGTACGGCAGCCGCCCCGTCAGGACCTCGTACGCCATGACGGCGAACGCGTACGCGTCGGACCTGGCGTCTGGCTCGCCCAGCTGCTGTCCCAGCTCGGGTGCGAAGTAGGCGGGGGTGCAGCGGATGTCGCCGTCCGTCGTGCGGAACACCGACGGGTCCGCCACGGCGCGGGCGAGGCCGAAGTCGCCGAGCTTCGCATGACCGTCGCGCAGCACGAAGACGTTGTCCGGCTTCACGTCCCGGTGGATCACGTGATGCTCGTGGGCGGTGTGCAGCGCCTCGGCGACGTCGTCGAGTGCCCGCAAGGCCCTGGCCGGCGTCAGCTCGCCGATGAGGTCCGCCAGCGACGCGCCTTCGACGTACTCCATGACGAGCGTCGCGTCGCCGCCCTCCCTGCGGAAGTCGTAGACGCGGACGATCGCTGGGTGCTTGAGCGCAGCGAGGACCTGCGCCTCCCGGTGGAACCTGGCGACCTCGTCGGGCCCCGCGAGGTCCCTGGCCCGCAACCGCTTCACGGCCACCAGCCGGTCCAGCCCGACCTGCCGGGCGAGCACCACCTCACCGAAGCCGCCCACCCCGAGGACGCGCACCTGCTCGTACCCCTTGGGCAGCACGACCGCACGATAGGTCGTGGGCCTGCTCCCCGCAGCGGACTAGCGTCTGGTGACGTGACGGTGGCCGTGCGCGTGATCCCCTGCCTCGACGTCGACGCGGGCCGGGTCGTGAAGGGCGTCAACTTCACGGACCTCGTCGATGCCGGTGACCCGGTCGAGATGGCCCGCGTCTACGACGCGGAGGGCGCCGACGAGCTCGTCTTTCTCGACATCACGGCCAGCTCAGGGTCGCGGGAGACCACCTACGACGTCGTTCGACGGACTGCGGAGCAGGTCTTCATCCCGCTGACGGTCGGAGGCGGCGTGCGCTCACCGGAGGACGTCGACACCCTGCTGCGCGCCGGCGCCGACAAGGTCGGGGTCAACACCGCCGGCATCGCGCGACCTGAGCTGCTGCGCGAGATCTCGCAGCGGTTCGGGTCGCAGGTGCTGGTGCTGTCGGTCGACGCCCGTCGCGCTGCTGGGACTCCCAGCGGGTACGAGGTCACGACGCATGGCGGCCGCACGGGTACCGGCATCGACGCGGTCGAGTGGGCGCAGCGCGGGGAGGAGCTCGGGATCGGCGAGATCCTGCTCAACTCGATGGACGCCGACGGCACCCGTCGTGGTTACGACGTGGAGATGCTGAGGGCCGTCCGTGCGGTCGTGACCGTTCCGGTGATCGCCAGCGGAGGAGCCGGGGCGGTCGGCGACTTCGGGCCGGCCGTCGAGGCCGGAGCCGACGCGGTCCTCGCAGCAAGCGTCTTCCACTTCGGTCAGCTCAGGATCGGCGACGTGAAGCAGGCCCTGCGGTCCGAGGGCTACCCGGTCCGCTAGATCCCGAGCGGGACCTGGTTCACCTGGTCGACGGCATCCCGTGAGCCCTCCACGCTGACCTCAGCGGCGGACCTCCGTCCGAAGGTCCAGAGGAACAGCTCCCCGACCTCGCCGCGCAGCACGACCTCGCCAGCGCCGCGGCGTACTCGCATCGAACGAGCCCCTGCGGTGACCAGCGTGATCCCGAGGCCCTTCGCCCGGCGCGTGAAGACCGGCCCGATGCCGAACAACCGCTCCCAGAGGGCGTCCTCGAGCTCGCGTGAGAGCTGCCTCGCGCCGAGGCCCTGGGGCCGCCGGACGTCCTCGTGGTGGACGAACATCTCGTGGACGTTGGCGAGGGGGTTGGCCACGGGCGACCAGGGTCGCGGTCCTTTCTCGAGGAGCTTGAGCAGGTCTTCGTACGGCGTCGTCCTCGCGCTGCGCTCGTACCGCTCGGTCAGCCGGTGCAGAGCGGGAACCACCAGACCAGGTCCGGCGAGCACCGTGCGCTCCCGGGCGACGAGGTGCGCGGCCAGGTCGTGAGTCGTCCACCCCTCGCACAGGGTGGGCTCGTCGGGGCCGAGGGCGGCGAGCAGCTTCAGCAGGTCGGCGCGCTCGCGCCCGGCGAGGGACATGGGAACAGCCTGTCAGAGCGCTCGCGTTGTGCGGGAGACTTGCACGACGCAACCGAAACGGAACCCTGTCCCTGTGGCCGCACAAGCACCCCTCGCCCACGTCCCCGGCGTGATCCGCCGGGGACTCGGCATCCTCTGGATCGCGGTCAAGGAGGAGCCGCGGGTCTTCGCCGTCTCCGCCCTGGGCAGCGCCCTGTTCGGCGGGATGACGATCGCCCAGGCCTACGTCTTCGGTCACATCACCGGGGACGTCGTCGCTCCCGCGATCAAGCGCGGTGATGCGAGCACCGCGACGCTCGCCTCGGCAGTGCTGCTGATCATGGGTGTGGCGGCGCTCAAGGTCGTCGGGATCCTCGGCCGGCGCCTGGGGGCGGGCGTCATGCAGTACCGCCTGCAAGCGACCTATCGCAAGCGGGTCACCCGGCGCTACCTAGAGCTCCCCCTGGAGTGGCACCAGCAGCACCCCACAGGAGAACTGCTGTCCAACGCGAACAGCGATGTGGAGGCCACCTGGTACCCGATCGCGCCGTTCCCGTTCGCGGTTGGCGTCGTGTTCATGCTGATCGCGACGCTGACTCTGCTGTTCTTCACCGACCCGGTGCTCGCGGTGGTCGGCTCCATCATCTTCCCGTCGATCGCGGGGCTGACGGTCGTCTACAGCAGGCGGATGTCCCCGCTCATGACCCGGGCCCAGCAGCTGCGCGGCGAGGTCAGCACCGTGGCGCACGAGTCCTTCGACGGCGCGCTGGTCGTCAAGACGCTCGGGCGCGAGTCCTTCGAGACCGAGCGCTTCACCGCGGTCTCCCGTGAGCTGCGGGACACCCTGGTGCAGGTGGGCAGGGTCCGGGGGTTGTTCGACCCCCTCATGGAGGCCCTCCCGGTCATCGGCGTCCTGCTCGTCCTCGTTGTGGGGTCCGCGCGGGTCAGCTCCGGTGCCCTCGACAGCGGGACGCTCGTGCGGGTCGCCTACCTGTTCACGCTGCTCGCCTTCCCCGTCCGGGCGATCGGCTGGGTCCTCAACGAGCTCCCGCGCAGTGTCGTCGGCTACGAACGCGTCCAGCGCGTTCTCACCGCCGTGGGTGCGCAGGAGCACGGTGACGAGCTGCCGTCCCTGGGCGCGCCCGTGTCGCTGCGCTCCAACGGGATCGGCTTCGCGTACGGCGCCGACACCGTCCTGCACGACGTCAGCTTCGACGTCGCACCCGGGCGAACCGTCGCGGTGGTCGGCCCCACCGGCTCGGGCAAGTCGACCCTCGCCACCCTGCTCGTGCGGCTCGTGGACCCGCTGTCCGGGACGGTCGAGTTCGACGGCACCGACGTGCGCAGGTTCGCCCCCGGAGCTCTCGCCACCGTGGCGGCTCTCGCGCCGCAGACGACCTTCCTGTTCGACGACACCGTCCGGGGGAACGTGACCCTCGGCGCCGACATCCCTGACGAGTCGGTGTGGGCCGCGCTGCGCGTCGCTCAGGCCGACGGCTTCGTCGCGGCGCTCGGCAAGGGCCTCGACACCGTCGTCGGGGAGCGCGGCACAACCTTGTCGGGTGGGCAGCGGCAACGGCTCGCACTCGCCCGGGCAGTGGCGCGCAACCCGAGGCTCCTCGTCCTCGACGACGCGACGTCCTCCGTCGACCCGTCGGTCGAGCAACGGATCCTGGCCGGACTGCGCGGGTCGTCGACGGCGGCGACCGTGGTCGTGGTCGCCTACCGCCGGGCGACGATCGCCCTGGCGGACGAGGTCGTGTTCGTGGACGAGGGGCGGGTGGTGGACCGCGGCTCGCACGACGAGCTCCGCCAGCGGTGCAGCGGTTACCGCGACCTCGTCACCGCCTACGAGAGGGCCGAGATCGAGCGAGAGGCCGAGCACGCCGGCGACGAGAAGGCAACGCGATGAGCACCCTCACTGCCGGCGGACCCGAGGTCGCCGAGCGGACGTCGTTGGGGACCATCGCCCACGCCCTTCGGATAGCACCGGAGTTCCGGGCCGGCCTTCGGACGACCCTTCTTCTTGCCTTCCTGAGCACGGCCGGCCGCGTGGTCGTCCCGCTTGCCGTCCAGCAGACCATCGACCACGGCCTCAACCGGGCCCACCCAGACCTCGGACTCGTCCGTCTCGCCTGCGGACTGGCGCTGGTCGCCGTCGCAGTTACCGCGGTCGCGAACTTCCTGATGAACGTCCGGCTCTACCGCACCACGGAGGACGGGTTGCTCGCCCTGCGCACCCGCGCCTTCCGCCGGGTGCACGACCTGTCGATCCTGCACCAGGCCACCGAACGGCGCGGGTCGCTCGTCTCGCGGGTGACGGGCGACGTCGACACGATCAGCACGTTCATGCAGTTCGGCGGGCTGCTCATCGTCGTGTCCGTGGCCCAGGTGGTCCTCGCCACGGTGCTGATGGCGTGGTGGTCGTGGCAGCTGACCCTCGTGGTCTACGGCTGCATGACGCCACTGGTCCTGTCGCTGAGGGTCTTCCAGAAGAAGCTGCAGATCGCCTACCGGGCCGTGCGCGAGCGGATCGGCGAGCTGCTCGGAGCCGTGTCGGAGTCCGTCGTCGGCGCGTCAGTCATCCGGGCCTACGGGGCTCAGGCCCGGACCGCGCAACGGATCGATGACGCCGTCACCCGCACCCGTCAGGCACAGACCCGGGCGCAGACGATCTCGGCGACGACGTTCTGCAGCGGCGAGATCACCACCGCGCTGGCCAACAGCGCCGTGATCGTCGTCGGCGTCGCACTGGCGACGCACGGCCACCTGACCTTCGGACGACTGGTCGGGTTCCTGTTCCTCGTCACCTTGTTCGTGCAGCCGGTCCAGGTGGCGACCGAGGTCCTCAACGAGGCGCAGAACGCCGTGGCGGGCATGCGACGCGTCCTCGGCGTGCTCGACACCCCGACGGACGTAGGTGATCCGGTACCAGGGCTGGAGCTCGCTCAGGGCCCGCTGTCGGTGACCTTCGACCACGTCCACTTCGCCTACCCCGGCGGCCCCGACGTGCTGCACGACGTCGACCTCACGATCGCTCCGCAGACGCGGGTCGCCGTCGTCGGCGAGACGGGCAGCGGCAAGACCACGTTCGCCAAGCTCCTCACCAGGTTGATGGACCCGACCCGGGGACAGGTGCTGCTCTCGGGGACGCCGCTGTCGCAGGTGCGGTTCGACTCGTTGCGCAGCAGGGTGGTGATGGTGCCCCAGGACGGCTTCCTGTTCGACACCACCGTCGCCGCCAACGTGCGCTACGGCCGGCAGAAGGCCTCCGACGACGAGATCCTGCTGGCCTTCACCGAGCTCGGTCTCACGGACTGGCTGGACACCCTGCCTGATGGCCTCCAGTCCCACGTGGGCGAGCGCGGGGAGTCCCTGTCGGTGGGGGAGCGGCAGCTCGTCGCGATCGCTCGGGCCTACATCGCCGACCCCGACCTGCTCGTGCTCGACGAAGCCACGAGCGCCGTCGACCCGGCGACCGAGGTCAGGCTCGCCCGCGCACTCGACTCGCTGACCCGAGGGCGTACGACGCTGACGATCGCGCACCGGCTCTCCACAGCCGAGGCTGCCGACGAGGTGC
>JAODNB010000185.1 GCA_025464795.1 Frankiales bacterium | reverse complement strand
GGTGTACCAGCGCGACGGCTACGAGTACTGGCAGCAGCTGCCCGACGGACGGATCGCCATGGGCGGCTTCCGGGACCTCGGCGGGGATGAGGAGGAGACGTCGTCCGACCAGCCGTCGGAGCCGGTGCAGGCTGCCCTCGACGGCTTGCTGCGGCGGCTGGGGATCGCTGCCGAGGTGACGCACCGCTGGGCAGCCAGCGTCGGCTACACCGACGACGCCCTGCCGTACCTCGGTGAGGTGCGACAGGGCGTCTGGGCTGCGGGGGGCTACTGCGGGACGGGCAACGTGGTGGGTGCCCTGTGCGCGCGGCAGCTGGTGAGCAACGTGCTCGGTGGGCCGACCTACTTCGGCTGAAGCCGCGCGGCACCGTCGAGCCGGACGGTCTCACCGTTGGCGTAGGTGTTGGTGAGCAGCTCGAGGATCATCGACGCGAGCTCGTCGGCCGTACCGAGGCGCTTCGGGAACACGACGTCGCGCTTGAGGCTGTCCTTGAAGGCCTCGGACGCCTCGCCCTCACCGTAGATCGGGGTGTCGATGAGGCCGGGCGCGACGCAGTTGAGACGGATGCCGGCGGCGGCGAGGTCGCGGGCGATGGGCACCGTCATGCCGACGATGCCGCCCTTGGACGCGGAGTAGGCCGCCTGGCCGATCTGACCGTCGAAGGCGGCGATGGACGCCAGGGTCACGATGGCGCCCTTCTGGTTGTCCGCGTCGAAGGCCTCGGTACGGGAGATCGCCGTCGCCGCGAGACGCACCGTGTTGAAGACACCGACCAGGTTGATGTCGATGACCTGCTTGAAGTAGTCGAGCGGGAACGCCGACTCGTACTGCCCGTCGCGGCCGACGGTGCGCGACGCGGCCCCGATGCCGGCAGCGGCGACCGTCGTGCGGAACGTGCCCAGGCCCTCCGCGATCCCGATCGCGGCGATGAGGTCCTCGGTGCTCGTGACGTTGACCTTCACGAACTCGCCGCCGATGTCACCGGCGACCTTGATGCCCTTCTCCTCGTTGAGGTCTGCGACGACGACCTTCGCGCCACGGGCGGCGAGCTGACGGGCGGCGGCCTCACCGAGGCCGGAGGCCCCACCGGTGACGAGCGACGAGGTACCAACGAGGTCAAGCACGGGAGCTCCTAGGAAGGCTGAGGACTGACGTCGCTCATCCTCGCAGGGCGCCGGAGGGCCCGAAGGACCGGACCCGGGATGAAGGCAAGGTAGGTGCTGACGATCGTCAGCGAGAACCAGCCGATGAGGAGCGTCGCCTCGATGCCGAGGTGGATCGACAGGCCCAGACGGATGGCCAGCCAACGGGTGCGCGGCAGCCAGAGCCCGACGACCAGGAAGGCCTCGACGAGCAGCGTTCCGTAGGTCAGCACGGCCGACACCGTCAGCGAGGTGGCGATCGACTGCGGCACGACGAACCGCTGGAGATCGCCGAGCTGCAGGGCCTTTCCGACCGCCGAGCCGTTCTGCCACGAGTCGCCGTGCAGCTTCGCGGTGACCGAGAACAGGTAGAGCAGCGAGACCTGCACCTGGAGCAACCGCAGTCCCCACGGCGCCCGGAGCCGCGAACCGCGACGACGGGCGTCCAGCGACCAGGTGTCGCCGCACGGCATCAGCGCGAGGTAGATCGCGAGCTCGCGCAGCAGCAGGTCTCCGCTGTTGAGGACGTAGACGTCCCGACGCTGCAGGACGAGCAGCAGGAAGGCGACGACAGGAGTCCACACGCGGGTGTGCCACCCGACGACCATGCCGACGGCCGCAACGGCAAGCGCCGCCAGAGCGGGGTAAGCAGGCAGCGACAGCGTCCACCAGCCGCGTGTCCCGCTGACGGGCCCTGAGGTCAGCCCGTCTGGGGACAGGAAGGCCGTCGTGTCGGGCAGCAGCGACACAGTCCACCCCAGCACGAGCAGCCCGCAGACGATCCGCAGGGCGGCCATGGGAGCGACGTCCACCGGGTCGAAAGCCCAGCGCCGGAAGGCGTTCACGGCAGGTCCAGCGTGTAGAAGTCGTAGGACCCCGCACGAGGGCGAGCCTGCCCGGAGCCCGGTTCTGCGGCGTCCTGGAACGTACGGGTCAGGACGACCCGGGTGACGTCCTTGCCCGCCCGACGGGCGATCCAGCGCGCGGTCGGCTCCCACAGCCCCGAGTAGTCGTCGGCCCGGAGGCGCTCGACGTACTTCTGCCACCGGTAGGTCCGGTAGGGGGCGACGAGCAGCCCGTTGTGCGGCGGCTGCCAGCGCTCGGTCCGGCCGCCCGCGTGGGTGACCGTGGCGTAGACGCCGACGCTGAAGCCCCTCGGGTCGGGCGCGAACAGCGCCCAGTCCTGTTCCAGCCCGACAGCCTGGACCAGGGGCCCGATGGCCGGTCGTACCGCGTCGTGCGGCCGGCCGGCCGGGAGGTTCCACAGCAGGACGCAGCCCACCACGACGATCATCAGCAGCGAGAGCAGCGCCTGACCCAGTGCGCTGCTCTCGAGCCGCTGTCCCAAGGTCACGTCGAGGAGACTGCCGCAAGTACATCCATCTTGGCGGCACGGCGTGCCGGGAGGGCCGCGGCGAGGACGCCGCCGAGGGCTGCGATCCCGAGCATCACCAGGATGCGCAGGTAGGGCACCGCGAAGTCCGTGACCCCTGAGTCGTGCAGCACGGAGACGAGCGCGTAGCCGAAGCCGATGCCGACCACGACTCCCACGAACGCCCCGAAGACGGCGATGATGACGCTCTCGACGCGGATCATGCGCTTGAGCTGCCTGCGCTGCAGCCCGACGGCTCGCAGCAGGCCGAGCTCGCGCGTCCGCTCCACCACCGACAGCGCGAGCGTGTTGATGATGCCGAGGATCGCGATGAGGATCGACAGCGCCAGCAGCGCGTAGATGATCGACAGCAGGAAGTCGATCTGCGAGGCCTGTGACTTCACGAACTCCGCCTGGTCCTGGACCTTGAGGTTCGGGTAGTCCTGCAGGGCCGTCTCGACGGCTGCGCGGCTCGCGTCGAGGCTCACGCCGCTGGCGGTCTTGAGGGCCACGACGATGAGCTGCTTGTCCCTCACGTTGGCGTCGTAGGTGGCGTCGGACACGAGGTAGTCGCCGGCGAACGGGTTGTCGTCATAGACCGCCCCGACGGTCAGGGGCTGCTCACCGGTGGTCGGCCAGGTGACCTTGAGGCTGTCGCCAACCTTGGTCTTCAGCGCCTTGGCCTGCTTCTTCGACAGGGCGATGCTGTTCGTCCCGAGGCTCGCGAGGTCTCCGGACAGCACGTCGAGCTGCAGGACGTCCTGCAGCGCGGCGGGGTTGACTCCCTGGACGCCGGTGAGCTGACCGCCGATCTTCACCTCTCCCGCGCGGAAGGCGGCGACGTCGCTGAACGCCTTCTGCGTGAGCAGGGCCTGGGTGACGGACGGGGAGAACGGGCTGAACTGCTCGGTGTGCACGATGAAGTCGGCGCCCAGGGACGTGGACACGGCAGCGGTGACGCTCTTCTTCGCACTGGCTCCGAGGGTGCTGATGGCCGCGACCAGGGCGAGGCCGATCATGAGCGCCGCCGCCGTGGACGTGGTCCGGCGCGGGCTGCGCATCGCGTTGGCCTGGCCCAGGGCACCGGGTACCCCGAGTGCGGCGAACGGAGCCCCGAGGACCCGGACGACGGCGCCGGCGAAGACGGGGGCGAGGACGACCACCCCGATGAACACGATGCCGGCGCCGATCCCCACCGAGCTGACGGACCCGCCGGCCAGACCGGTGGCGAGCAGGGCTGCACCGAGCAGCCCGATGACCCCGCCGACGACGGTGCGACGCCGGAGCGATCGCTCCTCCGCCGGCCCCGACTCCCGCATCGCCTGGACCGGCGCGACGCGGGCCGCCCGCCGTGCGGGGAGCAGGGCAGCGAGGACCGTGACGCCGACCCCGACGAGCATGCACAGCACGAAGGTGCGGGTCCGGATGACGGTGTCGCCTGCCGGGAGCTCGATGCCGATGACGTTGAGCAGGCCGCGCAGCCCGATGGCGACGCCGATGCCCGCCAGGAAGCCCGCGACAGAGCTGAGGACACCGACGAGCAGCGCCTCCAGGACGACGGACCGGGTGATCTGCCGGCGGCTCGCCCCGAGCGCACGGAGCAGTGCGAGCTCCCGGGTCCGCTGGGCCACCAGCATCGCAAAGGTGTTGAAGATGAGGAACGCGCCGACGAACACGGAGATGAACGCGAAGGCGACGAGGAAGACCGTGAAGAACTGCAGTCCCTGCTTGAGGTCCTTGGAGTCCTTGTCGATCGCCTCCTGACCGGTGAGCGCCTTGGTGCCCTGGGGCAGCACCGCGTTGATCCGCTGCTTCAGGTCCTGCGGCGTCACGCCGGGCTTCGCCGCGATGCTGAGGCTCTGGTACTCGCCAGGGTGCCCGAACAGCTGCTGCGCCGACGGCGGGTCGAACGCCAGCAGCGTCGCCCCGGCGATGGAGTTGGTGGTGTCGAAGCCGACGAAGCCGGTGATCGTCGCGGGCCGCTTGGGACCGGTGCCGGTGATCCCGACCTGCTCGCCGATCTTCAGGTGCTGCTTGCGCGCGGTCGTCAGGTCGATCGCGACCTGGTCGAGGCCCACGGGGGCCTTGCCCTGCTTGACGCGCAGCGACTCCTGGAGACCCCCGGCGTTGAAGCTCACACCCAGCACGGGTGGCCCGGTCTTCTTCAGCAGCTTGCCGTTGGGCAGGACCAGACCTCCTTCACCGCCGGTGTCACCGACGACCTCGGCGACGCCGTCCACCTTCTTCACCGCGTCGAGGGCCGCCTGCGGCACGGGTTGCGCCTGCGCGTCTGCGCCGAGCGCGGAGGTGCCCTGCACCTGCACGTCCGTACCGCTGCTGATGGAGGTGAACAGGTTGTCGAAGACCCGACCGAGGCTGTCGGTCAGCACCAGTGCACCCGACATGAACGAGATGCCCAGCAGCACCGCGAGGCTGGCGAGCATCAGCCGGAGCTTGCGCGCCAGCAGGCTCTTGAGAGTGGCCCGCAGCATCAGACGAGCCCGTCGAGCTTCTTCATCCGGTCGAGGACCTTCTCGGCCGTCGGCTCCGTCATGTCGTCGACGAGCAGTCCGTCGGCCAGGAAGACGACCCGTTCCGCGTAGGACGCAGCGACCGGGTCGTGCGTCACCATGACGACGGTCTGGCCGTACTCCTGGGAGCTGTGCTGCAGGAAGCGCAGCACCTCGGCACCGGAGCGCGAGTCGAGGTTGCCGGTCGGCTCGTCGGCGAACACGACATCCGGTCGGCTGATGAGGGCGCGGGCGCACGCGACGCGCTGCTGCTGCCCTCCGGACAGCTCGGCGGGCCGGTGCTGCAAGCGGTCCGAGAGCCCGACGGCCTCGATGACCTGCGCCATCCACGCGGCATCCGGCTTCTTGCCGGCGATGGCCAGGGGGAGGGTGATGTTCTCCTCCGCGGTGAGGGTGGGCAGCAGGTTGTACTGCTGGAAGATGAAGCCGAGGCGGTCCCGGCGGAGCGCCGTGAGCTGCTTGTCGCCCAGGCCGCGCAGGGACGTGCCGCCGATGTCGATGCCGCCACCGTCGAAGGTGTCGAGCCCGGCGAGGCAGTGCATGAGGGTGGACTTGCCGGAGCCGGAGGGCCCCATGACCGCCGTCATCTGCCCAGTCGGAACCTCGATCGAGACGCCCCTCAGAGCGGCGACAACGGTGTCGCCCTTGCCGTAGGACTTGTGGAGGTCAGTGGCGCGGACGGCGGGCGGGGACGTGGTGGTCATGGGGGGAACCCTCCCGCGGATCACCCGGGCCGTCATCAGGGTTGAACCCTGGATCGCGAGTCAGGGCAAGATGCAGGGCATGGCTTTCGACGCGTCTCGGCTCCAGCGGATCGACACCCACTTCCAGAGGTACGTCGACGACGGTCGCCTCGTCGGCTTCCAGGTCATGGTCGGCCAGCACGGCCGCGTGGAGCACTCCTCGGTCTACGGGCTCGCCGACCGCGAGGCCGGCCGTCCGGTCGTCCCGGACACGCAGTGGCGGATCTACTCGATGACGAAGCCCATCGTCAGCGTCGCGGCCATGATGCTCTGGGAGGAGGGCGCGTTCGCCCTGACCGACGAGGTGTCGCAGTGGATCCCGTCCTTTGCGAACGCCCAGGTGTTCGACAAGGGCACCGCGACGAAGGCGTTCCTCGTACCCGCTGTGGAACCGGTGCGGGTGTGGCACCTGTTGACGCACACCAGCGGGCTGACCTACGGCTTCATGCAGCTGCACCCGGTCGACGCGATCTACCGGGCGGCGGGCTTCGACTTCGCCACCCCCAGCGGCATGGACCTCGCCGGTCTCTGCGACGCCTACGCCGCGCTGCCGCTGAAGTTCCAGCCGGGCTCCGCCTGGGGGTACGGGGTGTCGACCGACGTCCTCGGCCGGCTCGTCGAGGTGGTCTCGGGACAGCCGCTCGACGTGTTCGTCCGGGAGCGCATCCTCGAGCCGCTCGGGATGACCGACACCATCTGGGGCAACGCGGACCCGACGCGGATCGCTGCCCTCTACGCGGCGGTCAACGGGCAGGCCATGCGCTACGACGTGCTCGGCGAGGCGGCGCTCCGCACGCCCTCGTACTTCTCCGGCGGCGGCGGGCTGATCAGCACCGCCGCCGACTACTGGCGGTTCTGCTCGATGCTGCTCGGCCGGGGCTCCCTCGAGGACACCCGGCTGCTCGCGCCTCGAACCGTGGACCTGATGACGCAGAACCACCTGCCCGGCGGCGCTGACCTCGCCGCGGTGAACAGCGGAGGCTTCGCCGAGACCGTGTTCGACGGCGTCGGGTTCGGGCTCGGCTTCGCCACGGTGCTCGATCCGCGGCCAGGGAAGTCCGCCGCTTCGGTCGGCGAGTACAACTGGGGCGGGCTCGCCTCGACCGCCTTCTGGGTCGACCCGGCCACCGGCGTCGTGGCGACGTTCTACACGCAGCTGGTGCCGTCGTCGACCTACGAGATCCGCGCTCAGCTCCGGCAGCTCGTCTACTCCGCCCTGATCGACTGACCACTGCTGCCGACCTGTCTCGCGCAATCCGGTGATCGGGGCCTGCGGCGGGCCCTTATGGGGGCGTTGTGTCGGATTGCGTGAGACAAGTGCCTTCACGGGTCAGGCCGCCCAGCGGTAGGTGTCCTCGGCCGACAGCGGCGTAGGGCGGACCGTGGTCGAGACGAGCCGTACGCCTGCAGCCAGGGTTGCCTGCGTACGCTCCCGAAACCGTGCGCGCACCCGCTGGCCGAAGTCGTCCTGCCGGGAGTGCAGCTCGTCCCAGTCCGCCCTCAGGACGTCGAGGCCGGTGGCGCGAAGGTCTTCCTGCCGCCCGAGGAGCCTGAGGTCCGCTCCGCCCTTGAACTTCACGGCACCGTCGCCCTCGAACACGAGCAGCTGGTCGCGCCAGAGCCCGTCGACGCGGGCGATCATCCGCCGACCGACCCAGACCTCGACCTGGGGCTCGAAGACGGGAAGGCCCTGGGACCGGCAGCCGACTCGCCCGAGGGACTCCAGCGGCGACTCCGCCCGTCCGTCGGCGAAGGCGATGACGTCCCGAGCTGCTCGCAGCCCCGGCCATCGCGGGTGCCGATCCGCGCAGGCCTGGAGGTCCTCGCGCGGCACACCGCTGCGCAGCGCGGCATCAGCGACGATCACGGCGGAGCGGAAGGCCTCGCGGCGGCTGATGTCGAACACGGTACGAGGCAGCGACGTCACCCGGATGCCGTTGACGCAGTCCCGCTCGCACGGCGGCAACGCGGACAGGTGGCGAAACCGGGAGCTGGAGCGCTCGGTGGCGTTACGACGCTCGCGTACGAGCAGCGGGGCTGTCGGGGGACACCCGAGCAACGGCAGGCCGTGCACGACGGCCGCGGAGCGGCGGTTGGCGTGCCACTCGTCGCCTCGGTGCAGGAGCTCGGCGAGGAGCCGGGTCTCGTACAGGTCCTTGCCTGTGAGGGCGGCCAAGGCGGCCGTAGCGATGAGCACACCTGGTGCCAGCGCCGTGAGCTGACCTGATTCGAGTCCCCAGTCCACGCCGCTCTTGTCGTCCGCCTCAGCACGCGTGAACAGCTGTCGCTGCGCTGCAGCGATGTCGGGGATCCTCACCGGCCAGAGCATGGCGAATGTCGCGCGGTCCACCCCGGACTTGTCCACATCGGTGCGACCTGTCTCAGCAGATCCGGCTCAGGACCCCCTTTGACGCCTCCTGAGGGGCCCTCTGACCGGATTTCCTGAGACAGGTGCCGGGTGACGGAGCGTCAGATGAGGTCGCGGCGGCGGAGCTCGCGCAGGCTGACGATGCCCGCGACGACGGGCAGCCAGTGGCCGGCGGTCCGGTAGACGGCAACGGCCGACGCGGCGGTCACCCAGCCGAGACCGAGGGCCGTGAGACCCGCGACGAGCGCTGCCTCGACGGGTCCGACGCCACCGGGGGACGGCATGGCGGATCGGGCGGCGGCAGAGCCCATGAGGGCCACGAGCAGGTCGGGCCACGGGATGTGCCCGCCGACGGCGTGCACCGCGCCCTGCAGGGTGACGAGCTGACCGATGGTGACGCCGACGCAGCCGACGACGAGGGAGACGAAGCAGCGGGGGCGGCGGACGACGTCCCACACGGCTCGGGCGAACCGACCCGCCGAGGCGGCGACCGCGCGGCGGCGGTGCGGCATCAGGATCGTGGCGATGGCGACCGCGGCGGCGATCG
>JAODNB010000181.1 GCA_025464795.1 Frankiales bacterium | reverse complement strand
TCGCGTGCGCTGCGGCGGCGGTGCGCTCGGCGGCCGCGACCCGGGCCAGCACGGCAGCGGGTGTCCCCGCAGCGGCCGGCCGGGAGGTCGTGGCGCCGACCGGGGCGCCCCCCAGAGCGGCCAGGTGCGACTCGTGGTCGGCGAGCAGCGGAGCGAGTCGCGCCGAGAGGGTGGGTGAGCCGCTGATGGCCTCCTGGTACAGGGCGACCAGACCACGCTCCCGGTCGACAGCGGCCGAGCGCAGGGCCACGTCCGGGTCAGGAGCAGCCGGTGCTGGCCGCTTCTTCGGCGTGCAGGCGGTGACGCCCAGGGCTGCCGCGGAGCCGAGAGCAGCGCGGCGGGTCAGGTGCACCCCGATCACGCTAGACGAAGGCCCCTCACACGGCCGGAGCCGCCCTCCAGGGGGAGAGGGCGGCTCCGGGTCGTGCGGTGGTCGTGGTGCGAGGGACTAGCTGAGCTTCTTGTTGGTGGCGATGCCGCCAGCAAGGATCGCCGCGGTGCCGGGCATGTGGCTGGCGGCCGTGGAGAGGTCGGTGAAGGTCTTCGGGCTGCCCGCGACGACGTCGTCGATGGCGGTGAAGAGCGACGCGACGTGGGGCTTGAGCTCGTCAGCCACAGCGGCGGCCGGGAGCTCGGGGACGACGGAGTTGATGAGCTGTCCGAAGCCGGTGCGGTAGCCGTCGAGGTCCTTGACGGCCTTGGCGGTCATGGCGGGGTTCTTCGTGGCCTTGCCGAGGGTGTAGTTCACGAAGAAGCCGATGTGCTGGCGCCACGACGCGAGGAACGGGGCCTCGGCCGCCGGGTAGGCCGAACCGACGGCCTTGGACAGCGCGACGGAGTTGGCGTCGAGAGCGGCAACCGCAGCAGCCGTCTTCGGCTTCTTGAGGTCGCCACCGTCAGCGACGGCCTGGTTGATCGCGATGCCGGCGTAGTAGACGTGCTCGGTCAGCAGGTAGGTGAGACCGGCACGCAGAGCGGCGGCATCGCCCTCGGTGCTGCCGGTCAGCTTCTTGTTGGCCGCGATGCCCTTGGCGAGGATCGCCGCGGTACCGGGCATGTGGCTCGCAGCGGTCTCGAGCAGCGCGAACTGGGTCGGGGAACCCGCGACCTGAGCGTCGATCGCAGCGAACAGCGACGCGACGTGGGGCTTGAGCTCCTCAGCCACAGCGGCGGCCGGGAGCTCCGGGACGACGGAGTTGATGAGCTGACCGAAGCCCGTGCGGTAGCCGTCGAGGTCCTTGACGGCCTTGGCGGTCATGGCGGCGTTCTTCGTGGCCTTGCCGAGGGTGTAGTTCACGAAGAAGCCGATGTGCTGGCGCCACGACGCGAGGAAGGGGGCCTCCGCAGCCGGGTACACCGAGCCGATGGCCTTGGAGAGTGCGACCGAGTTGGCGTCGAGCGCGTTGACGGCACCGACGACGGCCGGGTCCTTCAGGTTCCCGCCCTTGGCGAGCGCAGTGCCGGTGGCGGTGCCAGCCAGGTACACGTGCTCGGTGAGCAGGTAGGTCAGGCCGGCGCGAAGCTCCGCAGCCTGGGTCTTGGTGGCAGCAGCACCCGTTGCACCGGTGGTGCCGGTGCTCGTCGACGCAGCGTCAGACGGGGTGGTGCTGGCGTTGTTGTTGCTGCTGCTTCCGCAGGCTGCGGTCGTGATGGCGAGACCGCACACCACTGCCGCGAGCCGGATGGGGGTCCGGTTCATGTTTCTCCTAGGTCAGGGGTTTCTCATCCGTCGCCGGTCGACGACAGGGAGCTGTAGAGGCTGAGGACTAGCAGGCCATTAACTGACAGTGACCGTTGCGTTCATCGCCTTGTGGATCGTGCAGAAGAACTGGAAGGTGCCGGCCTTCTCGAAGGTGTGCTCGGCCGTGAAGCCCTTCTTGGGGTCGATCTTCAGGTTGAACGCGCCGTCGTCCATCTCGGACGTGCGGAGGCCGTCGGAACCGGCCTTCCACGCGCCTTCGACGATCTGGTGCGTGATCGGGTTGTTGTTCACGAACGTCAGCGTCTGGCCCGCCTTGATGGCGAAGTCCTTCTTGGCGAAGAGGCTGAAGTCCATCTCGACAGTGGCGCCAGGCTTGGCTGCCTTGGTCGCCGCGCCGTCCGCCTTCGTGCCGGACGAGCCGCCGCACGCCGAGGCGAGGACGAGAGTTCCGATCGAGAGGACGAGGGCGGTGCGGCGCATGAGGAGCCTTCCGGGTCAGGGGTAGGGCGAGCTTTCAGAGAGGTCTTCGTCGCACAAGCGCGGGTGGATGGGTTGCGGCTGTGTTGTGCAGGTCACGTTCCGATCACGGGTCCTCGGCCCGCTAAGGTCGGACTACCGCAGTGCGCTCGTACTGCCCACAACTGCACAGGTCGAAGGAAGGAGGCAGTCGTGCCCAGTCCTTCCCCGAGCTCGTCGGCATCGCGTGCCCGCCTGCTCCAGCTGCTCACCAGCGCCGTCGAGGCCTCGGGTCACTTCCTCGAGGACGTCTCGGTCTCGCCCGCCGGCAAGCGCCGCGTCGTCCGCGTCCTGGTGGACAGCCCTGAGAGCGGCGGCATCACCCTCGACGAGGTCGCGAACGTCTCCCGCGTCCTGTCCGACCTGCTCGACGCAGCGGAGCAGGACGAGCCGGAGCTGCTCGGGGGCGCTTACGTCCTTGAGGTCTCCAGCCCCGGCATCGACCGACCGCTGACGCTGCCGCGGCACTGGAGCAAGAACGCGTCCCGCCTCGTGACGGTCACGCTGGCCGACGAGACGCTGACCGGGCGGGTGCTGTCCAGCGACGACCTCGAGGTGACCCTCGACGTCGACGGCGTCGAGCGCACCCTGCTCTACGCCCAGATCTCGCACGCGCTCGTGCAGGTCGAGTTCTCGCGTCCGGACGGCCCCGACCTGGAAGAGGTGGACGAGGCATGAAGATCGACATGACCGCACTGCGCAGCCTGGAGCGCGAGAAGGACATCGCCCTCGACCTGGTTGTGGAGGCCATCGAGTCAGCCCTGCTCACCGCCTACCGCCACAGCGAGGGCGCCGCGAGCCACGCCCGCGTCGAGCTCGACCGCAAGACCGGCGAGGTCGCCGTGCTCGTGCACGAGGTCAACGAGGAGGGCGCCGTGGTGGGGGAGTACGACGACACCCCTGCGGACTTCGGCCGGATCGCGACGATGACGGCCAAGCAGGTGATCCTGCAGCGCCTTCGCGAGGCCGAGCACGACAACACCTACGGCGAGTACGCCGG
>JAODNB010000174.1 GCA_025464795.1 Frankiales bacterium | reverse complement strand
GCAGCGGCAGGCGCCTCCTGCCGGGCACCGTGACCATCGCCCCGAGCGGTGCCAACCTGCTCGTCCAGGACGACCGGCTCCGCGTCACCTGCACCCCGCCGGACCCGGGCCAGTTCCACGTGCCGGGAATTGACCAGTGCTTCGCGAGCATCGCCTCGTCCCTCGGTCCCGATGCGGTCGGCGTGCTCCTGACCGGCATGGGACGCGACGGTGCCGCGGGGCTGAAGGCCATGCGCGACCGGGGGGCTCCGACCCTCGGCCAGGACGAGGCCACCAGCACCGTCTACGGGATGCCCCAAGCCGCTTTCGCTCTCGACGCCGTCGACCGGCAGCTGCCCATCGACGAGATCGCAGGCGCGGTGCTGGCGCTGGTCGGTCGGCCGTGAAGGTCGCCCTCAGCCAGGCGCAGTTCGAGGCCCTCCAGGTCCTGCTCGCCCGCGCCGCGGGGTTGGTGTTCGACGACAGCCGCAAGGAGTCGATGGCCTACTCCGTCGCCGAGCGGATCCGCGCGTCCGGCGCCCCCGACGTCGACGCCTACCTCCTGCTGCTCGACGACCCTGCTGAGCGCCAGCGCCTGGTCGACGAGGTCACCATCCAGGAGACCCACTTCTTCCGGAACCCGCCGCAGGTGCGGGCGCTGCGTCAGCACGTCCTGCCCGAGCTGCTGCGCCATGCCGAGGTCAACGGCCGTCGGCTGCGCATCTGGTCGGCGGGCTGCTCGACGGGCGAGGAGCCGTACAGCATCGCGATGCTCCTGCGCGAGCTGCTGCCCTCGACCTCGGGGTGGGACGTCAAGGTGGTCGCCACGGACGTGTCGAGCCGCGCGCTGGAAGCGGCACGAGCAGGGGTGTACGGGGCGCGAGCCGTCCAGATGGCCTCGCCCGACCAGCTGACCCGCTTCTTCTTCGAGAACGAGCAGGGCCGCTACGAGGTCCGCCAGGACGTGAAGGACCTCGTCGAGTTCCGTCATCACAACCTCGTCACCGAGGCGGTGCCGTTCGCGCCGAGCGAGCGCATCGACCTGGTGCTCTGCCGGAACGTCACGATCTACTTCGGTCGCGAGACCACCCGCTCGCTGATGGCCCGGCTGCACCACTGCCTGCGGGACGGGGGCTACCTGTTCCTGGGGCACTCCGAGACGCTCTGGCAGGTCAGCGAGGACTTCCGCCTCGTGCCCCTCGGCACGGGGGAGTCGGCCGCGTTCGTCTACCGCCGCCTCGACGCGAAGCGGGACGTGCAGGAGCGCCGGGCCGTCCTCCCGGACCGCCGCACGCAGGACGACGGCCCTCAGCAGCCACCCGAGCGCCGCGTGACGGCCCGCCGTACCGAGGAGGCGCCCCCGGCTCAGTCGACCGCCGAGCAGCTGCTCGCCAAGACCCGTGCCGCGCTCGCAGCGGGCCTGTATGCCGAGGCCGCCCAGCTGGCAGCCGACGCGGCAGCCCTCGCCCCGCTGCAGGTCGACGCGTTCTACCTCCGGGGGCTGGCGCTGGTCGACGCCGGCCGCGACGAGGACGCGCTCGTCGACTTGCGCAAGGCCGTGTACCTCGAGCCCACGCTGGGCTTCGCCCACTTCCTGCTCGCCGGGGTCCTCGACCGCTTGGGTCACCCGGCCGCAGCCGCCCGGGAGTACCGCGCCGCAGCCGACACCCTGGGCCTGCAGCCCGGGGATGCCACCGCGGAGGAGCTCGGCGGGCGTAGCGTTCGGGAGCTGGCGAACCTGTGCCGTCAGCTCGAGGTGCGCCTCGTCGGTCAGGTGGAGGAGGTCGGGTGAGCGCCGGACTGGTCACGTTCGTGCTCGGCGAGCGCGAGTACGCAACGCCCCTCCCGTCCATCCGCGAGGTCGTGCGCCTCGAGGGGCTCGCCGACCTGCCAGGCATGACGCCACCCCTCGCCGGTGTCCTCGACCTGCGGGGCACGGCGCTGCCTGTCCTGGACCTCCGGCTCGGGAACGTGTCCCAGCGCGGTGACGTGCTCGTCCTGGAGAACGCAGACTCCTCGCTCGTCGGGGTCGCGGTGGACCGGGTGCAGGCGGTCGTGGACGAGAGCGATCTCCCCCAAGGCGGAGCGGGGGGCGACGAGCTGCCGTCGTACGTGGTCGAGGTCCTGCGCGGCAAGAACGGACCGGTGTTCCTGGTCGACCTCCCCTTGATGGTCGAGGCCGCCCGTAGGGTGGCGACATGAGCTCGCCCGCAGTCCTGAAGCACCTGTCGAACGTCGTGTTCCTCGCGTCGCTGGTGGTCGTGGTCTTCGCGATCGTCGACAGCAGCCTTGCCCTCGCCGTGCTCGCCGTTCTCCTGTTCGTGGCCTCGTTCGTGCTCACGTCGCTGAAGCGCAAGGCGTCCCGGCAGGCCCGAGCGACCTAGCTCAGACGCGCCCTCCAGCGACCTGTCTCACGAAATCCGGTGGAGACCCCTCACGAACCCTGCTGAACGGGACGAAAGGGACAGGGGCAGCAGGATTCGGTGAGACAAGTGGGAGCGCGGTTGACGGAGGGTCAGACGTAGCGCTCGAGGATGCTGGACTCGGCGAGGCGGGACAGGCCCTCGCGCACGGAGCGAGCGCGGGTCTCCCCGACGCCCTCCACCGCCTGCAGGTCGTCGATGCTCGCGGCCAGGAGCTTC
>JAODNB010000142.1 GCA_025464795.1 Frankiales bacterium | reverse complement strand
GGCAGCGCGACCCAGAGCTGCACGCCGAACAGCGTGGGTGGACGGTCGTCCGGGCTCTCCTCGGAGTGCGAGATGCCTTCGCCGCTCGTCATCAGGGACAGCTCGCCGGGGCCGACTCTCTGCAGCGAGCCGAGGCTGTCGCGGTGGACGATCTCGCCCTCGAGCAGCCAGCTGACGGTCTGCAGGCCGGTGTGCGGGTGCGGTGGCACCTGCATCCCGGCGGCGTTCGTGACGTCGTCCGGCCCGTAGTGATCGGCGAAGCACCAAGCGCCCACGGTCCGCAGGGTCCGCTGCGGGAACAGCCTGCGCACCTTCGTGCCGTCTCCGAGGTCGAACGCGCGGGCCGTCAGCACCTCCATGAGCTGCAGGTTAGGAGGCGGCGTTCCAGGCCGTGCGCAGGGTGCCGGCGACGCTCTCGACGTAGAGCTGGTTCAGGGCGTTCGGGGTGGGCATCGTGCCCGCCTTCGCGTGGGCGACAGCTCGCGGGAGCTCGGCCGCTCCGATCGTGCCGTAGCCCTCGAACTGGGGCGGCGTCGCGGTGTCCGTGGCCGACCACTTGATCAGGTTCTCGAGCGCCAGCGCCGAAAGGGGGTGGTTCCCCTGGCGGCTCGCGGTGATCAGCGCCGCCGCGAAGCCGGCGACGTACGGCGTGGCGAAGCTGGTGCCGGACTCCGTCACGTAGGAGGTGTTGTCCTTGTACGAAGGGCCGGTGACGGTGAAGACCGCAGTGACCTCGGGGTCCGTCGAGACGAGGTAGCCGTCGGCTCCTGCAGCCCCGACGGCGAGCACGTCGTTGGACGAGGACGAGGAGTTGGCCCAGCCCGGGTCGCCGGGCACTTCAGCGTTCGCGAAGCCGTTGCCGTTGGCGACGACGACGAGGATGCCGTGCGCCCGGGCTGCCTTGATGGCCGCGTAGACGTCGCTGTCGAGCGCGGCCGGGACCGGGACGATGGTGCCGATCGAGATGCTGATGACGTCGGCGTGGACCGTCGAGTCGGCCCAGGTCACGGCCGCCGCGATGTTGCCCGAGATGGTGCCGTCGCCCTCACCGACCTTGGCGATCGCGAGCTTGGTGCCGGGTGCCGCTGCCGGGGTCTTCTGGCTCGAGGCGGTTCTGCCCCCGACCATGGACGCGGTCAGGGTTCCGTGACCGTTCTTGTCGTACGGGTCGGCGACCTGCGTGTCCCAGGTCTGCCCAGGGGCCGGCAGGACCGTCTTGCCGCCCTTGGCCTCTCCGGTGAAGTCCCACCACGCGACGAACTGGTCGGTGGTGGACGCCTTGCCCCGGTAGTCGAACTCCCGGTGCGTCGCACGTACGCCGGTGTCGATGACCGCGACGACCGGGGGCTTCACGGCCCTGACGGTGACCTTCCTGGCAGTGACGGCACTCGCGTGTGGGGCAGCGAGACCGAGCAGGACGCAGGTGACGAGCAGGGCGGTACGGCGGCGCACGGGTCCTCCGAGAGCTGGGTGCTGTGACCAACGACCGGGCGGCCCCGCGGTGACGCCCCGGTAGTCTGGGTGCGCCACGTCGCGTATCTGTGCGCGCTCGCCCTTGACCTTCTGCTGAGCTGGAGCCTTTCCGCATGCCCACCCGCGACGACATCCGCAACGTGGCGATCATCGCCCACGTCGACCACGGCAAGACGACGTTGGTCGACGCGATGCTCCTGCAGTCCGGTGCCTACACCGAGCACCAGCAGGAGGAGGGGGCCGTCCAGGACCGGGTCATGGACTCGATGGACCTCGAGCGCGAGAAGGGCATCACCATCCTCGCGAAGAACACCGCGGTGCGTCGCAAGGACCTGCTCATCAACATCATCGACACCCCCGGCCACGCGGACTTCGGCGGCGAGGTCGAGCGGGGCCTGTCGATGGTCGACGGCGTGGCGCTGCTCGTGGACGCCTCCGAGGGGCCGCTCCCGCAGACCCGCTTCGTGCTCCGCAAGGCGCTGCAGCAGAACAAGCCCGTCATCCTCATCATCAACAAGGTCGACCGCGCCGACGCGCGCATCGCCGAGGTCGTCGACGAGACGTACGAGCTGTTCCTGGACCTGGACGCCACCGAGGAGCAGATCGACTTCCCGATCGTCTACTGCCAGGCCAAGACGGGCCAGGCCTCGCTCACCCGCCCCGCCGACGGCACGAGCCCGGACAACGGAGACCTGCAGCCGTTGTTCGACGTCATCAAGAGCACCATCCCCGCCCCCCACTACGAGGACGGGATGCCGCTTCAGGCGCACGTCACCAACCTCGACAGCTCGCCCTACCTCGGTCGCCTCGCGCTGCTCCGCATCCACAACGGCTGGATCAAGAAGGGCCAGATGGTCGCGTGGTGCAAGCAGGACGGCACCGTTCAGAACATCAAGCTCACCGAGCTCCTCGGCACCGAGGCCTTGACGCGGGTGCCCATCGAGTCGGCGGGTCCCGGCGACATCGTTGCCATCGCGGGCATCCCCGAGATCACCATCGGCGAGACCCTCGCCGACCCGGACGACCCGCGTCCGCTGCCCCTCATCACCATCGACGAGCCCAGCATCTCGATGACGATCGGCATCAACACCTCGCCGCTCGCCGGCAAGAGCGGCAAGAAGCTCACCGCCCGCCAGGTCAAGGACCGCCTCGACAAGGAGCTGGTCGGCAACGTCTCGATCCGCGTCGTCCCCACCGAGCGCCCGGACACCTGGGAGGTGCAGGGCCGCGGTGAGCTGCAGCTCGCCATCCTCGTCGAGGTCATGCGTCGCGAGGACTTCGAGCTGACCGTCGGCAAGCCGCAGGTCGTCACGCGGCTCGTGGACGGCAAGATCCACGAGCCGATGGAGCGCCTCACCATCGACTGCCCCTCCGAGTACCAGGGCGTGCTCATCCAGCTGATGGCGCTGCGCAAGGGCCGGCTCGAGCAGATGGTCGACCACGGCACCGGCTGGATCCGGATGGAGTACCTCGTCCCGGCCCGCGGCCTGATCGGCTTCCGCACCGAGTTCCTCACCGAGACCCGAGGCACCGGCCTGCTGCACCACGTCCACGAGCAGTACGAGCCGTGGCACGGCGAGATCCGCACCCGCCCCACCGGCTCGCTCATCGCCGACCGCAAGGGCCCGACCACCGGCTTCGCGCTGGCGAACCTCCAGGACCGCGGGACGATGTTCGTCGGTCCGGGCACCGAGGTCTACGAGGGCATGGTCGTCGGCGAGAACTCCCGCAGCGACGACATGGACGTCAACCCGACCAAGGAGAAGAAGCTCACCAACATGCGGCAGAGCTCGGGCGACATCCTCGTCCCGCTCATCCCGCACAAGCAGCTCTCCCTGGAGCAGGCGCTCGAGTGGTGCCGTGAGGACGAGTGCGTCGAGGTCACCCCGGCAACGGTGCGGATCCGCAAGGTGCTGCTCGACCAGACCGACCGGGCCAAGTCCAACCGCAAGGTGAAGGCCGCCTCCTCCTAGGCTGGTCCCGTGAGCACCTGGTCCGGGCGGCTGCTGGTGGCGACGCCCACGCTGCTCGACCCGCACTTCGCCCGGACCGTCGTGCTGCTCCTGCAGCACGACGAGCAGGACGGCGCGCTCGGCGTGGTGCTGACCCGGCCGACCGGCACCGTCGTCGAGGAGGTCCTGCCGGGCTGGCACCCGGTCGCGGCCGAGCCCGCCGTCGTCTTCGGCGGCGGGCCGGTCCAGCCGACCGCAG
>JAODNB010000139.1 GCA_025464795.1 Frankiales bacterium | reverse complement strand
CGGTCCGGCGATGAAGCCCGTGAGCATGCGCTGCAACGGGTTCCCGAGCAGGAAGCCGATGACACCGCCCTTGTGGTCGGTCGGCAGGTCGCCGCGGACGACGTGCACCACGCCGAGGGCGCCCAGGCACAGGGTCGACCAGCCGACGAGGAGCCTGCCGCGTCCTCCAGGGCTGACGGGGTGGCGCAGCGTGCGGATGCCGGCCACGGCGAGCACGACGGGCAGGACCATGGCGCCGAGGCCGAACAGCCCCTCGACGACGCCGGCGAGCGCGTTGCCCGCGCTGCCGGCGTGCCACCAGGCACCCGCGGCAGCCAGCAGGGCGCAGATCAGCAGGACGAAGCCGAGACCGTCGCGGCGGTGCGCCGGGTCGAGGTCGCGCGCGCTGGAACCGGCCGCGCGGCTGACGCCACCTACGCCCGACGCGACCAGCCGGAAGGACCCGCCAACGGCCTTGCCGGCCATCTGCAGCGGGCTCGGGCCGGACCTGCGGGCAGCGGTCTTCCTGGGTGAGCGCTTGGCCGGCTTGCGCGCAGGGGCCTTCTTCGCCGCGGGCTTGCGGCCGCCAGGCTTGCGGGCAGCGGGCTTGGTGGGCGGCTTGGCGGCGGGACGTGCGGGCGTACGTGTGGCCATGATGGGACGGTACCCGTCCCGTACCACCCGTCCCACCTGTCACAAGCGCGACACGCTGGGACCGCGTGGGCCCCGATCAAGGGTCTTGAGCACGCCTGCCGCGCTCAGCGACCGTGCAACACCCCCATGATCGGCCGGGAGGGAGCTCTCGGGCAGCACACCACGAGCGGACGACGTTCGCCCGTACGCGGGGACCGAGACGCCGGGCGGCGGGTTTGTGTGCGAGGCCGAACGCCGAGGGGGGCCGTCAGACCTCGAGGACGACCGGGATGATCATGGGACGGCGGCGGTAGGTGTCGGAGACCCAGCGGCCGAGGACCCGCCGCAGCTGCTGCCCGAGCTGGTGCGGGTCGCTCACCCCGTCAACGGCCGCTCGGTCGAGCTCCGCCTCCAGCAGCGGGAGCACCTCGTCGAACGCCTTGGGGTCGTCGGAGAACCCTCGCGCGGCGATCTGGGGTGCACCGGTGACCTTGCCGGTCATGGAGTCGACCGCGATCGTCAGCGAGATGAAGCCCTCGTCACCGAGGATCCGACGGTCCTTGAGCGTCGACTCCCCCACATCGCCGACCTCGAGGCCGTCGACGTAGACGTACCCGCACTCGACGGCCCCGACGATCCGGGCGCGGCCCTCGATGAGGTCCACGACCACGCCGTCCTCCGCGAGCACGACGTTGTCGACGCCCGTGAGGTGGCCGAGCTCGGCGTGTGCGCGCAGATGGCGCCACTCGCCGTGGACGGGCAGCAGGTTGGACGGCTTCACCGCGTTGAGCAGGAACAACAGCTCTCCGGCCGGCGCGTGCCCCGACACGTGCACCTTCGCGACGCCCTTGTGCACGACGCGCGCCCCCCAGCGGGACAGCCCGTTGATGACCCGGTAGACGGCGTTCTCGTTGCCCGGGATGAGCGACGACGCGAGCACGACGGTGTCCCGCTCGTCGATGCGGATCTGGTGGTGCGACCGGTTGGCCATCCGTGACAGGGCCGACAGCGGCTCGCCCTGGGAGCCGGTGGACACCAGCAGGACGCGGGAGGCCTCCAGCTTCTCCAGCTCCTTGATGTCCACGAGGATGCCGTCCGGGATCCGCAGCAGCCCGAGGTCCGAGGCGACGGCCATGTTGCGGACCATCGAGCGACCGACGAAGGCGACCTTGCGCTTGTGCTTGTCCGCAGCGTCGAGCACCTGCTGGACGCGGTGCACGTGCGAGGCGAAGCAGGCGACCACGACGCGCCCCTGAGCGGTGCGCACGACCTCGTCCAGGACGGGTCCGATCTCCCGCTCCGGTGTCACGAAGCCTGGGACCTCGGCGTTGGTCGAGTCCGAGAGCAGCAGATCGACGCCCTCGACGCCCAGCCGCGAGAAGCCGCCGAGGTCGGTGAGGCGGCCGTCGAGCGGCAGCTGGTCCATCTTGAAGTCGCCGGTGTGCAGGACGAGTCCGGCCTCGGTGCGGATGGCAACGGCCATCGCGTCCGGGATGGAGTGGTTCACCGCGAAGAACTCGAGGTCGAAGGGCACCAGGTCGAGGCGGTCGCCCTCGACGACCTCACGGACGACGGGCTCTATCCGGTGCTCCTTGAGCTTCGCCTTGAGCAGGGCCAGGGTGAACCGCGACCCGATGATCGGGATGTTCGCGCGCTCGCGCAGCAGGTACGGGACGGCGCCGATGTGGTCCTCGTGCCCGTGTGTCAGGACGATCGCCTCGATGTCGTCGAGGCGGTCCCGGATGTAGCTGAAGTCAGGCAGGATCAGGTCGATTCCCGGCTGCTCGGTCTCCGGGAACAGCACGCCGCAGTCGACGATGAGCAGCCTGCCGTCGAACTCGAAGACGGTCATGTTGCGACCGATCTCACCGAGCCCTCCGAGGGCGACGACGCGGAGTGCTCCGGCAGGCAGGACGGGCGGCAGGCCCAGCTCGGGGTGCGGGTGGCTCACGACAGGACCCCACCGGCGACGAGGTCGGCCTTGAGGGCCGCGACCTCGTCTGCGGTGGCGTCGACGAGCGGCAGGCGCACCGGCCCCACGGGGAAGCCGAGCAGCGCAAGAGCCGCCTTCGTCAAGATCACTCCTTGGGTGCGGAACAGGCCGGTGTAGACGGGTTCGAGCGAGAGGTTGATGGCGGCCGCGCGCGCGACATCGCCTGCCAGATAAGCGTTCACGAGCTCCACGAGCCGAGGCGTCACGATGTGGCTGACGACGCTGACGATCCCGACTGCACCGAGCGACAGCGCCGGAAGGAACAGCGCATCGCTGCCGCAGTAGACCGCGAGGTCCGTCTCCGCGAGGACCCTCGTGGTCGCAGCGAGGTCGTCCTTCGCGTCCTTGAGCGCGGTGATCTGCGGGTGACGAGCCAGCTCGGCGATCGTGCCGTGCGTCATGGCCAGACCCGTGCGGTGCGGGACGTCGTAGAGCATGACCGGCAGGTCCGTGCTCTCGGCGATCGCGGCAGTGTGAGCGATGATCCCGGCCTGGGGCGGCTTCGAGTAGTACGGCGTCACGGACAGCAGCCCCTGAGCACCTGCCTTCTCGGCGTCCCGAGCCATCGAGATCGCGTGGGCCGTGTCGTTGCTGCCCACGCCGGCCAGGACGTGGGCCCGTCCGCCGACAGCGTCGACCACGGCTCGGACGAGGTCGGTCTTCTCGTCCCGGTGGGTGGTCGGCGCCTCCCCCGTCGTACCGGAGAGCACGAGGCCGTCGTTGCCCTCGTTGACGAGCCGGTCCGCGAGCTCTGCGGCACGCTCGTAGTCCATGGAGCCGTCGCTGTGGAGCGGCGTGACCATCGCGGTCAGGACCCTGCCGAACGGGGGCGTCGTCATGCCCTGAGGTTACCTGCGGGCACCAAGCGCTAGTGAAGGGCCAGCGGGAGCTTGCCGACCAGCCCTGAGGTCACCTCGGGACCCAGGAACCGTCGTCCAAGCCGACCGAAGTCGTCGGGGTCTCCCGTCGCCGCGAACGAGTGCACGGGCGGGGTGCTGGCGTCGTCGCGGGCGATGTCGTGCTGCACCAGCAGGCGGTACACGTCCTTCGCGGTCTCCTCAGCGCTGCTGATGAGCGTGACCCGGTTACCGGCGACGTAGCTGAGCGGCCCTGACAGCAACGGGTAGTGGGTGCACCCGAGGACGAGGGTGTCGACGTCGGCAGCCAGCACAGGGGCCAGGTACTCCTCGATGGCCTCGAGCACCTCGGCGCCGTGCGTCGTGCCTGCCTCGACGAGCTCCACCAGCCGAGGGCAGGCCTGCAGGGTGAGCTGCACGTCCGGCGCGGCAGCGAAGGCGTCCTCGTACGCACCGCTGGTGATCGTGGCTGAGGTGCCGATGACGCCGACCTTGCCGTTGCGGGTAGCGCTCACCGCGCGTCGGACTGCCGGGTGGATGACCTCGACGACCGGTACGTCGTAGCGCTCGCGGGCGTCGCGCAGGCAGGCCGCGCTGGCGGAGTTGCAGGCGATGACGAGCAGCTTCACGCCGCTGTCGACGAGGTGGTCCATGATCTCGAGCGACAGCGCCCGGACGGTCGCGATCGGCTGCGGTCCGTACGGGCCGCGGCCGGTGTCTCCGACGTACATGATCGGCTCGTTGGGCATCTGGTCGAGGATCGCGCGCGCCACCGTCAGGCCACCGAGCCCCGAGTCGAAGACACCGATCGGCGCCTGCCGGCTCACGGCCGCACCAGCTCGGTGACGGCGAAGTCGAGACCCTCGGCCGACCGGGTCCAGCCCACCGCCGGCTCACGGACGTCCGCCACCCACTCGTCGGGAACGACCGGCGCCCAGGCGTCACCGGGGAAGTCCGCGTCGATGTCCGTGCGCACGATCCGGGTCGCGTAGGGCAGGAATGCCTCGTAGACCGCAGCGCCACCGATCACCCAGATGTCGGGGTAGCGCTCGAGCACCTCCTGCACGGAGACGGCCGTCTCCGGACCCTCCAGGGGTCGTGAGGTGAGGACGACGTTGGTCCGACCAGGGAGCGGGCGGAACCGCTCTGGCAGGGAGTCCCAGGTGTTGCGGCCCATGACGACGACACCGCCCATCGTCCTGGCACGGAAGGCCCGCAGGTCTTCGGGCAGGTTCCAGGGGAGGCCGCCCTCGTTGCCGATCACGCCACCGCGGGACTGCCCCCAGATGAGGCTGACGCTCATACTGCTACGGCGCCCTTGATGGCGGGGTGGTGCTGGTAGTCGACGAGCTGGACGTCCTCGAAGGAGTACTCGAACAGCGACTCGGCCTTCCGCAGCTGGAGCGTCGGGAAGGCGTACGGCTCCCGGGTGAGCTGCTCGGCGACCTGCTCCCGGTGGTTGTCGTAGATGTGGCAGTCACCACCGACCCAGATGAAGTCCCCGACCTCGAGCCCGACCTGCTGGGCGACCATGTGCGTCAGCAGGGCGTAGCTGGCGATGTTGAACGGAACGCCGAGGAACAGGTCTGCGCTGCGCTGGTAGAGCTGGCAGCTCAGCCGTCCGTCGGCGACGTAGAACTGGAACAGCGCGTGGCAGGGCATGAGCGCCATGTCGGCCAGCTCCCCGACGTTCCAGGCGCTCACCACCATCCGGCGAGAGCTGGGGTCGGCGCGCAGCAGGTCGAGGACCTGGCTGATCTGGTCGATGTGCCGGCCGTCGGGGGTCGGCCAGGAGCGCCACTGCACGCCGTACACCGGGCCCAAGTCGCCGTCCGGACCGGCCCAGGCGTCCCAGATCGTGACGCCCTTGTCCTGCAGCCAGGTCGCGTTGCCCTCGCCGCGCAGGAACCACAGCAGCTCGTAGACCACCGACTTCAGGTGCACCGACTTCGTGGTGACCATCGGGAAGCCCTGGGAGAGGTCGTACCGGAGCCGCTCGCCGAACAGGCTGGTGGTCCCCGTGCCCGTCCGGTCCTCCTTGGCTGCTCCCGCGGCCAGGACCCGAGCGAGCAGGTCTTCGTACTGACGGTCGGCCATGGCGTCACGATATCGGGGCTTGCGCCGTGTCAGGTGTGATGTCACTATGACGTCATGCGGACTCCACATGACGTCAGGTCACTGCCGTGGACCTGAGCCCTCACCTGTCCGGCCTCAGAGCCGACCTCGCGTCCGCCGCTGCGGTCGGCGGCGACGAGGTGGCCCGCGCGGCAGCGCTGCTCTCCGACGCTGTCGAGCCCGCCCTGCGGCTCGTCCTGCTGGACCTGCTCGCCGAGGCAGCCGACGAGCTGTCAGGCCAGCTCCCAGGGGCGCTGGTCGAGCTGCGGCTGCGCGGTCGCGAACCCGAGCTCGTCGCCACTGCGGTCAGCGCCCCCGATCCCCACGTCGAGGCCGGCACCGATGAAGGAACCGCGCGCCTGACCCTTCGCCTTCCCGAGGCGCTGAAGGCGCGCACTGAGAGCGCTGCCCAGACAGAGGGCCTGTCCGTCAACAGCTGGCTCGTGCGGGCCGTCTCCTCCGCACTGGAGCCCCGCAGCCCGTTCCCGTTCCCCGGCGGTCCGCACGGACCCCGCCGCCTCACCGGCTTCGGCCGGGCCTGACCAGGAGGTCCTCATGACCGACTTCAACACAGACGGACCGCTCGCTGCGCGCGTCCGCTTCCACTCCGGCGAGCTGTTCGTCGAGGCGACCGGCACCGACACCGCTCGGGCCACCGTCGAGGCCATGGACCCCAGCGACCACGGCTCGGTCGAGATCGCCAGGAGTGCCCGCATCGAGCTCAACGGCAGGCACCTGGTCGTGGACGTCCCCGGCAAGTGGCGACGCTCCTCGCACGTGCGCGTCACCCTGCTGCTTCCCTCCCGGTCCAGCCTCGAGTCGCAGTCGGGCGACGTGGTGCTGAAGACGACCGGCGAGCTGGCAGACCTCAAGGTCCGCACCGGCAGTTGCGACGTACAAGCCCCGACAGTCGGCACGGTCGACATCAAGGCAGGCGACGCCGAGGTCCTGATCGGCAGGGCCTCGACGATCGCAGTGACGTCGGGACGCGCGAACCTGCGCGCCGGCAGTGCGGTGGACGTCAGCCTCAAGGCCGGACACGGCAGCGCAGACCTGAAGGCCACCTCGGGCCAGGTCGTCGTTCGGGGTGGCGGGGTCGCCCTCACCCTGCACGAGGCCAGTGGCGGCGAGGTGCACTTCGAGGCTGGGATGGGAAGCGCGCACGTCGGCGTCCGCGAGGGCACCACCGTGCAGCTCGACCTGACGAGCTCGCTGGGTGACGTCCGGTGCGACCTTCCGATGGAGGCGGGCGCGCCTCAGGGCGGGGCCGCGCTCAAGGTCAAGCTGAAGACGGGATCCGGCGACGTCGTGGTGAGCACGTCCGTGCGCCAGACTGCCTGAATGCAGGAGTGGACGACGCCGCAGTGGCGCGAGGAGGTCCTCGCCTGGACGACCGAGCAGGGCGTCACCCCGACCGGCGAGGCGGAGCAGACGAAGCTCAGCCCGTGGTCCACGGTGCT
>JAODNB010000096.1 GCA_025464795.1 Frankiales bacterium | reverse complement strand
GCCTGGAACGCCGCCACTGCTCCGGGCGGCATGTCCGCGCCGGCCGGCGGTGCTGCTGCGTCTGTCCCCCGGCTGCGGCGCAGCACGAGGTCAGCCGTGCCGGTGAGGGAGGGCAGGGCTGGAGCGGCGACCTCCACAGCGCGACCGGCACCTCGCGGCGGCGCCACCGTGGCGTTCGCCTGCCGCAGCAGGGCCTTCGGGGAGACCGCCGAGCGGACCGGCGACACCCCTCGGTCCCCGCCGGGCCGGTTCACGCCGGATCGGTCCATCACGGGTCGGCCCACCCCGGGCGGAGCAGCATCAGCGGCTGACCAGGACCGGCTGCGACCGGCTGCCGCACGAGCGGCCGGCCGCGCCGCTGCAGCACTGCTCGTGGCGAGGGCCCGGCGGACCCCAAGGCCCGAGGCAGTGGTCGCGACGGTGGCCGAACCTCGGGCGAGGCCCGGGGAAGTCACACCGTGCGCCTGTCCCCTGAAGGCGACGGCAACCGACCCGCTCCTCCCGCCGAACGCAGCGGGCGACGGCGGAGCTCCCGCGTCCACGACAGGACGCAACGAGCGTCGCAGGCCAAGGGCCGTGACAGCACTCGGCGCGGGCCCGACCAGTGAGCCTCTGGTCAGTGCAGTGGGGTTCACGGAAGTACGACCCCTTGCCGTGGCCTCGGCGCGGGGCAGGTCGAGCCGGGCTGGTGCGCGCTGAGCCCCGGTGACCTGCGCCGGCGCGGTCGAGCGGAGTACGTGCACGGCGGCTGCGGCAGGCGCCTCTCGCCATGCCGGAGAGCTTGTTGGCTGGCCCTGCTGCGACGCTGCTGCCGGCGCCAGACCGGCGGGCGTCCGAACGACACTGAGCGGGCGGGCTGGACTGGCGCCAAGCAGGGGCGCGGTAGCGGCGGCCCCTGCGGCCATGGGCAGCAACGACCGGCGCAGCGACCGGTGCACGGCCCACGGGGCGTCCACGGGTGCGTCGAACGGTGCGCGGGAAGCAGCCGAACGTCGGGTCGGCAGCAGAGACTCGACGGCATAAGGCATCTGACGCGTTCGTCGCACGCCGGGCTGGTCGGTCCGCGGCGCGGAGCTCGGCGTCGCCGCCTCACTCGGTCCTCGAGCCGCGTGCTTCGCGAGTGCCTCGGGTCGGGTCGTGGCCGCGGCGCTGACGGGTGCAGCCACCGGGCGGCCTGCTGACTCCGCGGGCGACGTCGCCGTGGACGGGGACGGGGACGCTGGCAAGGAGTGCGCTCGGCTGCCCGGGGAGGACGGCAGCCGACGGACAGCCGGCCGGGCGCGGTCAGCAGGGGCAGCGGGGCTCGACAGCCGGTGACCGCGCACCGGTACGCGCAAGGCCAGCGACCGCCTCAGCGCCCGCCCCCGGTGGGGGCCGCTGCCGGCGGCCGGCATCAGATCGGCATGTCCATGCACGGCCTCGTCTGCGGTGTCGTCAGCACCGACCTGCGTCGACAGCGAGCGCAAGACCCGCGGCAACGCGGCCGCAGAGACGGCGAGGTCAGGTGAGACGACCAGAGGGCCGGATGCCGGTGCGGAGCCCGGGGTGGAAGCAGAGCCGGCAGCAGGTCCCGGGGCGACGCCGTGCGGGGCAGCTGAGCTGCTTGGCTGGGGCTGCGGGCTCATCGACGGGCTGCTCGACGTGCTGCTCGGCAGCGGGCCGGGCGCCTGGGCATCGCGGGCGCGCTCCGTCGCTGGCGGCACCGGCACCGAGGCAGTGTCCTGTCGACGCAGTGGGAGTCCTGCTGTCCGTTCCGGGGTGGGAGCCGGCACCGACCGACGGGTGGGCCCCCCTTGCGAAGCGTCCGCCGACGGCTGAGCGACCGCCGTCGCCCGACTCGGAGAGACGGCGACGGGCAGCGCCGGGGTTCCCAGCCTGGTCGTCAGGGGCGCGGCGGCCCCTCGGTTCGGCGGCGGCATCGGCGGCGGCATCGGGGAGGGCTTCGCCAGCTGCACGGCGGCGCGACGTCGGGCCAGGGTCGACGTCACCTGACGGGCCGGGAGTCCGACGAGCCCGGGACGAGGGAGCTCGGGCCGTGGCTGGGGGGCACGTGCACTGGGCGCCGGGCTCTCGGCGACGTGGGTACGGGAGGGGGCGTCCTCGACGGCTTGCGTCGTGGAGCGCCGCGCGCCACCTCCCGGCGGCTGCCCCGGCGACGCCGGGCGCTCGTGCGAGCTGAGCATCGGACCAGCGGCGGTGACCTCGGCGGTCCTGCGGACCGGGACCTGCACCGGGGTCAGGCCGGGAAGCGTCCGACCGCTGGGGCGCTCGCGAAGTGCCCCTGCCTGGACGCTCCGCTTGAGCCCACGGGGCGGCGGAGAGGGAGGGCCCTGGTCGGGTCCCGACAGGTGTACGAGGTCGTGGGTGGGACGCCACCAGCGAGGCGCGCTGACCTGCGCTCCCGTGCTGCCGGTCACCGGGACCAGGACGTTGTTCCCCATCGACCTGCGCAGCGCAGGGCTGCGACCCGTGCTCAGGGCGAAGCGCTGGGCCGCGGCCGCGAGGTGGCCGATCGCCGGCGTGGACGCCCGGCCGGTCGGGGCCGGCCGCACTCCGTGAGCCCTCGCGTGGACCTGTTGTCCGAGGCGGGTCCGCTGCTCCGCCTCAGCAGTCGCCTCGCTCACCACGACGCCGTGGTGCTCGTCGTGAAGCCGTGGTGGGCCACCTCGACCTCCTCGTTGAGGGCCACGAACTCGTTGGCGCTCAGGCGAGGCCCGGTCCACCGGACCGGGAAGGGGGAGATCAGGGACCAGGACCGCAGGGTGTGGCCCTGGTGGTCGATGATCGAGACCGCACCGGTCGGGCGCGCGAGCTTGTTCTTGCTGGCGGCGAAGCCCTCCCCCGAGCTCTTGCGGACCCACGCCATGAGGTTGTCGTCCTGCGTGATCCCGCGCTTGAAGACGAGGTTCGGCCAGGTCGTGCGCCCGGGGAACTTGTGGACGAAGCCGTTCTGACCGCCCTCGGGGAAGCTCTCGACCTCGACGACCATCTCCAGCCCGCTGACCTCCATGAACCACCCGATCGGCACGCCGTCGATGGCGAGCTGGAAGCGGTTGGACATGACAGGGTCGAGGTTGCCGGGAGCGGCCGACCGCTGCTTGTCAGGCGTGGTCACGAACGGCCTCCCATGCCTGCTTGTTGAGGTTCGACACCGCCCGGATGAGCCTCACCCGATCGGCGTGCTCGAGGTCGAGCAGGTCATCCAGCGGCCAGTGCAGGTGGTAGGCGAGGAAGGCGACCTCCTGCCAGATCGCTTCCGCCGGATAGGCGAGCACGGATTACCTTCGGACCGCGCCCATCTCCTCGATCTGTGCCCGCCGGTTGGCGGGCGCAGGGGGCGAGTCAGCGTCCGGCGCCGCGGTGGGTACTGCGGCGGGAGCAGCCGCAGGAAGGGCCTGCGGCGCCGCGCCGACCGGAGTAGGAGGCGGCGGGGCCTGCTCCTGCTCGGCCAGCAGCGCCTCGTACTCCTCCTGCGTGCCGAAGTTGATGACGCCGTAGAAGTCCTGCAAGAACGCCATGTCGGCGGTGAAGAGCCCCTCGATCTCGTGCGGGGTGACGAGCTCGAGGGACCCCAGGGTGCTCACCACCCGCGCCAGGACCAGGACGGTCAGGCGCGGGTCATCGGGTCCCGAGACGGTGGGGTCGCGGAGCGGCTCCAGCTCGTCCCGCGCCGTGGCCAGCCGCATGATGCCCGTGCGATGCACGTCTCCATGTCTGTCGACGTAGCCGCGGGGCAGGACGAACGCGTACTCGGTGGCGAGGGGCATGCGCGCTACTTGACCCGCTCGAGGCGCTCGCACGTCAGGACGATGGTCTCCTTGACGGGCTCGTGCGAGTCGGCGCTGAGACCGTCGGTGGCGATCTTGGTCGGCCAGCCGTTGTAGAAGTTGAACCGGCCCACCTCAGCGTTGCTGGTGTCGAAGATGACGATCGAGCCGTTCTTGCGGGCGCCGGCGCGGTCACCGATCTTCATGCCCTTGTCACGGACGTCGTTGAACCAGGTCCACAGCTTGTCGGACTTGGCGTCCATGGGGGCCATCCTGGTGAGCTGGATGTCCGGCGCCTTGGTCTGGTTGCCCAGGGTGCGGATCATCTGGATCTTGCCGCCCTTGCCCACCTGCTGGGTGGTGGCGACCTCGACCTCGATGTCCAGGCCGGAGACGCCCGACAGGAAGGAGACGACGTCGCCGTCGATCTCGAGGCAGAAGTTCTGCGAGATGATCGGGTCGTGGCTGATCAGGTCGTTGGGCACGAAGACTCCTCAGTGGCGGGGCGAACGGTTGCGGTGACAGTCAGAGAAGCAGCCATCAGCTGGCCACCTGCTTCTGCTGGCTGATCCTGAACACGACGAACTCCGCGGGCTTGACCGGCGCGATGCCGACCTCGACCACGAGCTTGCCCTCGTCGATCGACTGGGGCGGGTTGGTCTCCGCGTCGCACTTGACGTAGAAGGCCTGCTCCGCCGAGTCGCCGAACAGCGCGCCGGCAGACCACAGCCCGCGCAGGAAACCGGTGAGGGTCCTGCTGACGCCCTCCCACAGGGTCACGTCGTTCGGCTCGAACACCGCGAACTGCGTGCCCTCCATGATCGTGGCCTCGACCATGTTGAACAGCCGGCGCACGTTGATGTAGCGCCAGTCAGAGTCGGAAGCCAGCGTGCGTGCGCCCCAGACCCGGATCCCCCGGGTACCGAAGGGCCGGATGCAGTTGATGCCGATCGGGTTGAGCAGACCCTGCTCGTTCTGCGTGATGGAGCGCTCGATGTCGAGGCACCCACGCAGCGTGTCGTTGGCCGGGGCCTTCCACACGCCCCGCGACTCGTCGGTCTTGGCCCACAGGCCGGCGATGTGACCGGACGGCGGGATGAAGACCTCGCTGTCGCCGTTGACCCCGATCGGGTTCTCGACCTTGATCCACGGGTAGTAGAGCGCGGCGAAGGCCGAGTCGTACATCGCGACGTCGGAGCGCCACTCCTTGATCTGCTGCGGTGACATGCCGGGAGGCGCGTCGAGGACCGCCATCCGGTTGCCGTTGAGCTCGCAGTGCGCGATCAGCGAGGTCTGGACGGCCTTCCAGAGGCCCAGGTCCAAGGTGCCGTCGGGCTTGCGGGCGGCCGTGGCCAGGTCCGGGACCACGACCATCGTGACGTCCTCGGCGACCGCGAGGCCGTTGATGCCGCGACGGGCGGACTCGGAGCCGGCGAAGCTCTTGCCCTGGACGGGGATCGGGACGGGGGCGACCTTCTCGAGCGCGTACAGGCCCGACTTCATCACCTCGAGCAGGGAGGAGAGGTCAGCCTTCTTGTCGAGCTTCACGTCGACCTTGACCTTGGTCGACGTCGCGTTGACCACGGTGGCCGCGTTGCGGTCACCGCTGTCCAGCGTGAGGTTCGGGAAGGTCTCGACGACCTTGTTGCCCTCGAGCACCTCGAGGGTGAACGGCGCAGGACCGTCAGGAGCGTCGTCCCCCGCGTCCTCGGAGGAGATCGCGATGCTGATGTCGGCGTCCGGCTCGAGGCTCGTCACGGACACGGGGAGGCCAAGGGCACGGTCGGCCGCGGGCAGTGCGCGCTGCGAGGGCACGCCTGCGGGCTTGCTGTTGGGAACGCGGCAGATGTAGGCGACGCTCCCGCCGTTCTGGAAATACCCGTAGACGCTCAGCGGCAGCACGCAACCGGGAGCGAAGGAGCCGAACAGCTCCTCGAACTGCGACCAGCTGGTGACCAGGCGTGGAGCGAGGCCCTCCGGGTCCTGCGGGTCGTCGTTGGGGGCCCGCTCGGTAAAGCCCACGAATGCAGCAATGGCTGTGGCGGCTGCGGAAAGCACCTTCTGGGAAGAGGGCACCTCTTCCACGTACACACCGGGTGCGGTGTAAGTAGGCACCGGCGACACCTTCCTCTGGAGCGGTCCAAGCCGGGACCGACGGCCGCCCGCGTAGGCGGTGACCGGACCATAGACCCGGTAGGCACGCGCAGAGGGGAAAGCAGGAAATTGCTCGAAGTTCTTGCTTCACGCAGGTTTCAACCGCTGGTGGTCTTGACCGCACCAGGGTTCACAAGAGAGATGGAACCCCCACCAAAGGCGCACATCACCATCGAGCCAGCGGTCAGGGCGGGACTTCCGTTGATGAGGGTCCGTACGGCTCCGGGCTGCCAGGGACCGGCTGCCACAGGCGTGCAGGGCATCGGTGTCAGCACGCCGAGCGCGGCAGCTGTCGCCGCAGCCACCAGCGGGTTGGCCAGGGAGTTGCAGACCCCGAAGGGCGGGATGTTCGCCATGGGCAGCATGTCGGCCGTAGTGGCCGCGGGCTTGCTCTCGATGAGGACCGGCTGGCCCTTCGGCAGCGCGACCAGGCTCGACGGAGCCAAGCCGAACGTGCACTGCATCATCGCCGAGGTGACGGCGTTCGGAGCACCCATGACAACCTCCCTGCTAGAGCTTGCTGCCTTTGACGGACCGGGTCAGCGAGGCGCCCGTCGTCGTCACGAAGCACGTGATCGCGTGGTCTCCGGCCTGCCATCCGCGAGCCGAGGGAAGCAGGTAGGTGAAGAACAGCGAGGAATCGGCGTACGACACCCCGACGTAGCCCTCGTACCGCTGGGCACAGCTGCCGTCGGCGAACTTCTTCAGCACCTGCGGTCCCGGGTAGCTGTCAGGATTGGCCGCCGACGCGGGCGCCAGGTAGTCGACCAGGGCGTAGGCCTCTTGGGTGTGCAGCTTCGTGCACGGCACGACGGACACGCTGCTCAGCTCCGCGGTCGGCTCCTTCGGCGGGACCACGCACTGACCGACCTTCAGTCGCAGAGCCGACTCCGTCTTCGCACCTGAGCTGCTGCTGCTGCAACCGGTGACAGCGCCGCACACAGCCAGGGCCACGATGAGGCACAGCTGTCGCCCCATCCGTGCCGCCTTCCCCGAGCCTGCCGCTACTCCGCCCGCGGACTGTAGCTCCGCACCCGCCGTCAGGTGGCAGGACTGCGAAAGCGCTTGGTCAGGGCGGTGACTGCTTGAGGTACCGAGCGACCTGCTGGTCGTCCAGCGCTGTCCACCGGGGCGGCTCGGAGACCTGCGGAGCCTGCGGAGCGGCCCGGATCGCACTGGCACACCCGACGGACGAGCGCACGGCCATCACCACCACGGCGATCACGAGGTAGCCGATCAAGACGGCGACAAGCACGATCACGGCGCAGGCGACCACAAGGGCCGTCATGGCCTGTGGTCCTCGCTCAGGAAGTCGCGCAGGAACGGTGACGCGCCAAGGACCAGCTCGTGGTCGTGGTGGCTCATCCGAAGTCCGCTCGGGCTCCAGTCCAGCTTCCACTCACGCAGGTCGACATCGCGGCGAAGCATCTGGATGAGCAGCTCACCACGTCGGCCCGGCACCGGCTCGTGGTCCGTGCTCGCCGCGATGGCGCGGAAGAGCTCGCCAGGGACAAGCGCTCCCACCTCAGCGAGACGACGGCTCAGCGCAAGGGCGACCGGTGCCAGGGTGAGATCGGTGAGATCCGTGGGCAGACTGACTCGCTGGTTCATGCTCTGACTGTCGCCCCGTCACGTGGGCGTGAACAGGGCCGGAGGTCCTGTCCCTGAGGGACGTCCTGCGCCGACGGCCGGAGCATGGGGTCGGCCCAGCACCGGGATCCCGAGCAGCACGGGGCGCGTCGGCAGAAGCTCGGGCGCGGCAACCGCCTGGTCGTAGCTGCCTCTGTACCGGTCGATGCCATGGAGCAGCTCTCGGGGCAGTGCGGCCGCGATGTGCCGACACAGCCCGATGCTGAGACGAATGCCGCGCGGGGTCTTCCACTTGAGCTCGTCCTCACCGACCAGACTGGAGGAGTTGGCGACCTCCGAGGCCGACTTGAGCAGCTGGAGGCGTCGTCGGCGCTCGGGCTCAGGGACGTTCGTCAGGAGCGCGACCTCAGCGAGGGTCCGCACCGCGGAGCTCAGGTGGGCGTCGACCGTGTCGTGCGTGGCGCGGTCGATGAGCCCGCACTCGTGCTTGAGGTCGTTGAGCCCGCGGCCCACGGAGTAGGTCGTGGCGACGATCTGCTCGCGGGTCATCCAGTCCGTCTCGTAGGAGAGCATGTCCTGCCAGGTGGGGCCGAGCAGCGCCGCCCGGTGCTCGGCCAGCGTCGTGAGCAGACGGTGGTAGCCCAGCGTCTCCGGCTGTTCGTACGCACGGCTTCCTGGGTCGAGGAACGGACCGAGGGGCGCGACGTAGAACTGCAGCCGTCGGTCAGCGCCGAACCTCTCGACGAGGTGACGGCAGTAGGGGATGGTCTCCATGGCCAGCGCCGGGGTCTGCCCCGAAAGGCCGACCATGAAGAACAGGTCGACCTTCTCGCACCCGGCTGCGAGTGCTGCCTCGAGCGTCTGCTCCACGACCTCGTTGCTCACGGGAAACTTGCCGTTGGCCTCGCGGATCGCGGGACTCGCCGATTCGATCGTGATCTGCAGGCTCCAGGCCCTGGTCGCCCGAGCCACCTTGTCGAAGACGCGCGGTCCGCCGGGTAGAACACCTCGATGACCAGCTCGTTCGGCAGGTCGGCCTCGGCGAGCAGCTCGAAGAACCGGTCGCCTCGGGCGACTCCGCCCACCCTGGGGTCGTGGACCATGAAGATGGGGGCGCGGGAGAAGGTCGAGATGAGCCGCGCGTCAGCGACGAGCTTCTCGGGCGACCGCAGCGCCACTCGGTTGCGTCCGGCGACGGCGCGGTAGGCGCTCCGTGAGCCGCCGCAGATCGCGCAGTCATACGGGCATCCCCGGGAGCTCAGGAGCATCGTCGACGGATAGCGCAACCACTCGATGTACGGCAGGAAGTCAGCGAAGCTCCGGTACTTGAAGACGGCGTGCAGCATGAAGTCGTAGGCCGGCACGTCGATCCAGTCGAGGTCCGCGGGGACGAACGTCAACGGGTTGACCACGACCGTGCCGTCGTCGCGCTTCCACGTGAGGTTCTGCACGGACTCGAGCGGCTTGCCCTCGCGCAGGGCATGGAGCAGCTGCCGACACGGCTCCTCCGTCGAGTCACCGCGCAGGACGAAGTCGACTGCTGGGTTCTCCATCAGCTCGAGGTGGAAGTAGCTGGCGGACAGGCCACCGAGCAGCACCTTGGCGTCAGGGTGGATCCGCTTCACGAGCTCGGCGATGCCCAGCGCGCCGTTCGCATGAGGGAGCCAGTGCAGGTCGATCCCGTAGACGGGCGCCTTCAGCTGTCGGATCCTCGCCTCGACGTCGAAGTCGCGGTTGCGCAGCATCCGGTAGGCGAGGTTCACGAGCCGGGTGTTGTAGCTGTTTGCCTCGAGGTAGGCCGCGATGCTGGTGAGCCCGATCGGGTACATCTCGAACTCGGTCGTCGACGGGATGACGTCCGCGAGTGGCCCCTGGACGATGATCTCCTCCCGGAAGTCCCAGACCGACGGGGCGTGCAGCAGCACCAGGTCGAGGCCGAAGACCCGCTGCCAACGGGAACGCAGGCTCACCTGATCAGAGCCGGACTGCCCAGGGCGACGGCATCCAGCCGATGCAGGTCCCGTCCTTGCCGTGAGCATGGCTTGCCAGCGACACAGCCGGCGGGTGCCAACCGACCACCGTCAGGGTCGTGATCCACCTCGGCACCGAGCACCAGCATGCGAGGGAGCTCTTTCGGCTGGCGCCGATGTGCGGCTGTGGGTGCTGCGCGAGTCGGCATGGGGCTGACAGTGCCCCGAAGACCCCGGCTCGGTCAGAGCACAACGTCCCGACTTCTTCAGCAGTCCGCCTAGGTGTACTCAGCGGCGAGCGCCAGGACCTCTTTCACGTACCAGTCTGCGTGGTTGTAGCTGAAGATCGCGTTGTACAGCGCCTGTCCGCCCAGGCCGGCGCCGTTGCGGCACAGGTAGAGCGCCGCCGCCGGAACCGCGTCGTAGGCGCTCATGATGTCGGCCTTGCCGTCACCGTCGCCGTCCACGCCGGACGTGGCCCAGGTGGTGGGCAGGAACTGCATCGGACCGAGTGCACCGGCGCTGGACGGCCCGACGTTCTGGCCGTGACCGCTCTCGATCTGACCGATGGCCGCGAGCACCTTCCACGACAGCCCTGGGCAGTAGGTGGCGGACAGCATGTACAGCTCGCGGTAGGTGGCGGGTCGCCGGTAGGTGATCGTCACCGGTCGAAGCACGAGGATGTCGACGGACTCACCGAGAGCCTCGCGCACGTCCCGCTTCAGCGAGGTGAGCTTGCGCTCTGGCGCCGCGACCAGCGCGAGAGTGTCCCGGAGTCCGACCTTGCGCCCGGTCGCGCGGCTCATGACCAGGTCGACTCCTGGGAGGGCGTAGTCGGCGACCGCGCCCACCCGCAGCTCCGTCACCCGAGCACCGACCACGCGGGCCGTCGCTCCGAGGGGCAGCTTGGCCGCATAGGTCGGCGCGAGGTCACCGCGGGCGACTGCCGCCCAGAGCGCGTTCGAGGAGGCGGTCTCCTTGGGGGTGAAGGCCCTGAACTGCGACGGGTCGACGCTGACGGCGTGCAGCGCGTGCCCGTCGACGCGCAGGGCACGCGCGCCGAGCACGGTCGCCGTCGTGACGCCGCGGATCTTCCGCAGGGCCGTCGTCTGCGCCGCGGTCAGGGGCTTGCTGGTGGTGATGAGCAGGTCAGCGGTGACCAGCTTCCGGAGCGGTGCGACGGGCGCGATCACGTCGACGGGACGCGCGCGGGAGGCCTCAGCGGGCGCGACGACGAGTCGCTCGAGGGCCTGGGAGGTCGGTGGGGCTGCCGGCTTGCTCGCTGGGGCGGGCATCCCGACGGCCGCCGTGACAACACCGGCGACAGCGACGAGCGCGCCGGCGGTGAGCACGACGCGCGCGGACCGAGGTAGGTGACGCACTGGGTGGGGTCCTGCACCTCTCCTGTAAGCATGCGGGTGTGCTGCTGCTCTGCCCAACGACCGTGCGGCCGTTGACGTGACGGGTGGCCAGCCTGCTGGGGACCGTACTGGGGGTGTTCGCCACCTTATGCCCCACCTTTTCCCCGCCGGATCCCCTGACAACGGCAGAGCACCGGCCCCGTGAAGGACGTCTGGGACGTCGTCGTCGTGGGTGCCGGACCCGCGGGGGCAGCTGCAGCACGCTCAGCTGCGCTCGCCGGCGCGCGCGTGCTGCTGGTCGAGAAGGCGCAGCTCCCGAGGTACAAGCGCTGCGGAGGCGGCTTGATCGGTCCGTCCCAGCAGGCCCTGGCGGACAGCGGCATCGACGTGGCCGCACTCGCCAAGGACCACGTGGGGCGGGTGACGTTCACCTCACGCGGTCGACGGCGCTACACCCGGGAGGCCGCCCCGTTCCTGCCGATGATCCTGCGCTCCGAGCTCGACCTGGCCCTGGTCGAGGCAGCCCGAGCCGCGGGAGCCGAGCTGCAGACCGGGGTGACCGTGGCGGCCTACGCGCAGGAGGAGGGCGTCGTCACCGTCGGCACCTCACAGGGGCCGATCTGGGCCAAGGCGGTCGTGGTGGCGGACGGGGCGGCCAGTCGCGGCGCGGGGTACGTCGGAGTCACCTGCGACCAGGTCGACATCGGGCTGGAGGCTGAGCTGCCCGCTCCCCCTGGCACCGACTGGGTCGGCCACGTGCTCCTCGACTGGGGCCCCGTCCCGGGCTCGTACGGCTGGGTGTTCCCCAAGGGCGACACCCTCACGGTCGGGGTCATCGGTGCCCGCGACCAGGGCGAGGCGATGCGGGACTACTACCGCTCCTTCGTCGCCTCCCTCGGCCTCGACCTGTCGACGGCGCTCCACGACGGCGGCCACCAGACCCGGGTCCGCGCTGTGGGCTCGCCGCTCCGCAAGGGGAACGTCCTGGTGGCAGGTGACGCAGCCGGGCTGCTCGAGCCGTGGACCCGCGAGGGCATCTCGTTCGCCCTGCGGTCCGGGCGGCTCGCCGGGATCGCCGCGGCGACGGACGTCGCGTCGTACGAGGCTGCCGTCGAGCAGGAGCTGGGGCCGGAGGTCGCTGCGGGACGGCGCGCGCTGCAGGCGTTCACCCGGCACCCCGAGACGGTCCACAGCGTGTTGCGCTGGCTGCCCCCGATGTGGCCGCTGTTCGTCGAGCTGGTCAGTGGGCAGACGACCTTGGCGGACCAGCTGGAACGCCGTCGGGTGCGCTGGCTCGTCCGGGCGGTCGGTGGCTTCAGGCGAAGGTGAACAGCCGGAGCGAGGGGTCGAAGGGCTCGGGCGGTCGGAGCAACCGGCAGGTGCCGACGCTGAACTCCTCCGGCCCCGGCGAGCTGAAGGCCACCTCCTCGAAGCCCGCCGCCGCCCAGGCGGCACGGATCCAGGGCGTCGCATCGGGGCTTCGGCGGTGCCGGGTCCAGACGACCGTGGCACCGTCGGCGCACAGCGAGGGCGTGGCCCGGATCGTCGCGCGGATGTCGTCATCGGAGACGTTGCCGAACACCCCGCACAGCAGAACCAGGTCGGCCGGAACGGCTCCGGCGTAGCTCGCCGCCAGACCCGCATCCCCTTGCGCGGCAACGACTCTCGGCAGGCCCGCGACGACGCAGAGCTCCCTGGACCGCGTGCTCAGCTCCGCGTCCCACTCGACCAGCAAAGCGCTCACCTGGTCCGATCGGGGGCTCTGCGCGAGCACGTCGATGAGGTCCAGGCCGAGGCCCGCACAAGCACTCAGCACGCGAAGGTCTCCCTCGCGAGCAGTGGCCAGCCAGCGACGGACCTCGGTCTGCACCACAGCCAGTCGAGCCGTCAGCGGCGAGGCGGGGTCGGCGTAGGCCTCGTGCCACGCGACCCAGTCCCTCATGAGCGCTCGAGCTCGGCGCGGATCGCCGCCCCGTGCTCGTCGAGCAGCGGCGCCGCGGGCCGAAAGCCCGGGTCAGGCCAGGACGAGAGCTTCACCGGGTTGCCCGGGATGGGCAGGCCGCCGGCGTCGACGACCATCTGGCGTGCGTCCGACTGCTCGGAGCTGACCGCCTCCGCGACACCGCTGATCGGACCGCAGGGAACGCCGGCCCGGTCCAGGACCTCCAGCCAGTGCGCCGCGCCGTCCCGGCACAGGACCGTTTCGAGCAGCTGCTTCAGCTCGAGCCGGCTGTCGTGGCGGCGCGCGTTGGTCGAGAAGCGAGCGTCCGTCAGCAGCTCCGGCAGCCCCAGAGCCGAGCAGAGCGCCCCGAACAGCAGGTCGTTCGCCGCGCAGATCGTGATGTCGCGATCGGCGCAGCGGAAGGTGTCGAACGGCGCGATGGAGAAGTGCGCGTTGCCCATGCGCTCGGGCTCGACCCCCTTCGCGAGCCAGGACAGGGCAGCGCCCTCGAGCAGGGAGAGCGTGGAGTCGTACATCGCGACGTCGAGGTGGGTGCCCTTGCCGGTCGCGTTGCGCCCCAGCAGCGCCGAGCAGATCCCGCCGAACGCGTAGAGGCCGGCGGAGAGGTCGGCCACGGGAGGACCGGGCTTGATCGGAGGGCCCTCCATCGATCCGGTGATGGCCATGAGGCCGCTCATGCCCTGCACGACGGCGTCGTACGCGGGGCGCTGGGACCACGGGCCGGTGTGGCCGAAGCCGCTGATCGAGCAGTAGACGAGCCTCGGGTGCGCCTCCAGCAGGGCCGAGGCGCCCAGTCCGAGGCGGTCCATGACCCCAGGCCGGTAGTTCTCGACGACGACGTCCGCTCGGGCCACGAGGGCGCGGACGACGGCGAGATCCGCCGGGTCCTTCAGATCGAGGGCGATCGACTCCTTCCCGTGGTTCACCCGGGCGAAGTAGAGCGACTGGTCGTCCAGGAAGGGCCCGTAGGTGCGCGAGTCGTCACCGGTGTCCGGTCTCTCGACCTTCACCACGCGGGCACCGAGGTCCCCGAGCATCATCGTCGCGAACGGGCCGGCGAGGACCCGGGAGAAGTCCACGACGAGCAGGCCTGCGAGCGGGCCATTCACAACGGGTCTCCCTCCGGGCGTCGACACGCCGCACATCCTGCCCTGAGTGGGAACGGACTGGACACGTGTGGTGTTGTGATGGTTGTGACTGGAACCGTGACCCCTGCGCCGCCCTCGACCCTGACCCATGCCGACCGATGCGACCGGTGCGGTGCCCAAGCCCGTGTCCGCGTGGTGCTCGGCGCCGGAGACCTGCTGTTCTGCGCTCACCACGCCAAGGCCTACGAGGACAAGCTGCGTAACGCCGCCGTCGAGTGGGTCGACGAGTCGGACCGCGTCAACCCCTGACGCACTGCGCTGATCGCGGCCGCTCCCCTTCGGGTGGGCGGCCGTCGGCGTTCACGCAGGTGCGGCGCGCGCCATCCAGCGACCCTCGGCCGAGGCGACCTGCAAGGGGATGCCGAAGGCCCGCGTGAGCAGCGGGCCGGTCAGCACCTCGGCGATCGGCCCCGAGGCCACGATGCGCCCGCGTGACAGCAGCATGGCGTGCGTCGTCCCCACGGGGATCTCCTCGACGTGGTGCGTGACCAGGACCGACGGGACGGGACCCGCGGCGATCCGGGTGAGCAGCCGCAGCAGCGCCTCGCGAGCGCCCAGGTCGAGTCCGGCCGCTGGCTCGTCGAGGAGCAGCAGCTCGGGGTCGGCCATCAGGGACCTGGCCAGCAGCACGCGCTTGCGCTCTCCCTCGGACAGCGTCCCGAAGCGGCGCTGGGCGAACGCCCGCAGGCCTACTCGACCGAGCAGCTCGACCGCGCGGTCGACGTCCGACTGCTCGTAGCCCTCGGCCCACCGCCCGATGACGCCGTGGGCCGCCGTGACGACCACGTCGACTGCCGTCTCGTGAGGCGGGACCCGGTCGTTCAGCGAGGAGGACGACAACCCGATCCGGGTGCGCAGCTCGCCGAGGTTGGCCTCCCCGAAGCGCTCTCCGAGCAGCTCCACCTCACCGGCGCTAGGGAACAGGGCCGCAGCCGCGACCGACAGCAGTGTGGTCTTGCCTGCTCCGTTCGGGCCGAGCAGTGCCCACCGCTCGTGCTCCTCGATCCTCCAGTCGATCCCCGCCAGCAGCGTCGCCCCTTCACGGACGACGGTGACCCCGGACATCGACAGCACGCTCACGGTTCGACGCTACCCAGCAGTGGTGCAGGATCGTGGGATGGCCTACACGACCTTTGACGTAGACATCACCGAGAGCGTGGCTCACCTGCGCCTCAACCGGCCTGAGGCGAGAAACTCGATGATCGCCGAGCTCTGGGCGGAGCTGCCCGCAGCGGTGACCGAGATCAGCGACTCGGCGAGCGCTCGGGCGATCGTGATCTCCAGCACGGGCAAGCACTTCTGCTCCGGTATGGACCTGGGGGTCTTCGCCGGCCAGGCCGCCGAGGACGGCGCTGAGCTCGGCCGCAGGCAGGCCCGACTCCGGAGCACCGTGAAGACGCTGCAGTGGACCGCGTCAGCCCTCGAGAAGGCGCGCGTGCCGGTGCTCATGGCCATGCAGGGCGGGGTGATCGGCGGCGCTGTCGACCTGGCCACCGCTGCGGACCTGCGCTACTGCAGCGCCGATGCCTTCTTCGTGGTCGCCGAGACCAACATCGGCATGACGGCCGACATCGGGACGCTCCAGCGCCTCGGGAAGTGCATCCCCGAGGGAGTCGCTCGGGAGCTGGCCTTCACCGGCCGGCGGATGACTGCGGCAAGGGCGTACGAGGTCGGGCTGGTCCAGGAGGTCTACGCCGACCACGAGTCGCTCGTCGCCGGCGTCCTTGCGACCGCGAAGGAGATCGCCTCGAAGTCCCCTCTCGCGATCTGGGGCACGAAGGTGGCGATGAACTTCGCCCGCGACCACTCCGTCGATGACGCGCTGGACCACATGGCGACCTGGCAGTCGGGCATGTTCCAGTCCGCCGACATGGTCGAGTCCTTCACCGCGAAGGCGGAGAAGCGTGATCCCGTCTACCCCGACCTGCTGCCGGAGCGCTCCTCGCTGTAGGCGCGCCGAGCAGGAGTTCGCCGACCGTTGGCGAAACCCTCACGCAACCCATCCTTTCCGGAGGCTTCGCGTGCGCATCCCCCGCTCCCTGCTCGCCACGGGCACGGCCATGGGCCTGCTCCTCGGCGGCGTCGCGCTGGCCCGCCCCAGCCACGAGAACGCGCCTGCCGCCGACGCCGGCCAGAACGCGCGGTTCCTGCAGGTGACCGGTGGTGCGGTGACCACCGCCCCCACGTCCGGCGCCGAGGACTCCAGGACTGCGCCGGTCGCCTCCCGACCCGGGCAGGTCGACGCCTGTCGCAAGCGGGTCGGCGTGCTGGCGCAGCTCCCCAACGGCTGGTGCCTGAGCCCGGCCGGGCGCAGCGTCGACGTGCTCCGCTTCCCCCTGGGCCTGACTCCCACGTCCGACGGCCACGTGGTGGTCACGTCGGACAACGGCGGCGTGCAGGGCCTCACCGTCATCGACCAGAAGAGCCTCGCCGCCCAGCAGACGACCGCGGGCAACGTCTTCGTCGGCGTGACGGAGACGCCCGACCACCGCCTCTACGCCTCGGGTGGGAACGCCGACCGCGTCTTCCGCTACCGGATCGTCGGCGGCGCCGCGCAGAGCCAGGACGCCACCGAGGCAGCCACCGTGCCGGTCGGCGGCGCCGTCAACGGCATCACCTCGCGGGTCGGGGTCGGTACCGCCCTGCCCGCGACCGACGGCATCCGCGTGACGTCCTACCCGGGCGCGCTGCAGCCCTTCGGGCCCTACGTGCTCGCGGCCGGCACGCTGTCGGAGCCCAGCAACGGCGAGTGCCCGACGAAGCGCCCGGTCTGCGGTCGGGTCAGCGTCATCGACACCCGGACCGACGTGGTCGTCGGTCGGGCGGCGGTCGGGCAGGACCCGTTCGCCCTCGCTGTCGACCCCGTCCGCAAGCTGGCCCACGTCGCGAACTGGGCTGACGAGTCCGGCCGGGGAGGAGGGGTCGGCACAGTCTCGGTCGTCGACCTGCGCAACCCGCTCCAGCCGCGTGAGGTCTCCGTGGTGAAGGTCGGGCACCACCCGGTGGCCGTGCAGCTCTCCCAGGACCGCTCTCGGCTGTTCGTCGCGAACACCAACGACGACTCGATCTCCGTCCTCGACGTTCGCCGGACTGCTCACGTCATCGCGACGCAGACCGTACGTCCCGTGCAGGGCGCCCCAGCAGGAGCGCACCCGGACGCGATGGCGGTGTCCCCGGACGGCAGGACGCTGTTCGTGGCCCTCGCCGGCGCGAACGCCGTCGAGGTCCTCGACGGCCGGACGGGGGCGCGCGTCGCGGGCCACCCCATGTACATCCCCACCGGCTGGTACCCCTCCGCCCTCGCCGTCACCGGCACGGCGGCGAAGTACCGGCTGTGGGTCACGAACGCCAAGGGCGTCGGCCCGTCCGTGGGCTACAACGCGAGCGTCTTCGCCAACGGCACCAAGACCCAGGGCACGGTCAACGTGGTCGACCTGCCTGTGCCGGCGAAGACCGCTAACGCCTGGACCGCGGCGGTGCGCAGCAACGACAGCTTCGAAGACGCCGCGGTCGACCCGTGTGCCACCGGTCGCGGGGTGACGGTGTCGCAGGTCCTCTGCCCGCCGAAGGGCACGGCCTCCCCTCTCAAGCACGTCGTCTTCGTGGTGACCGAGAACAAGACCTTCGACCAGTACTTCGGTGACCTGCCGTCGGGCGACAACGGCTACCGCGCCGACCCGACCTACACGCTCTACGGGCAGGCAGTCACGCCGAACCACCACAAGCTCGCCACCTCCTACAGCCTCGGTGACAACTTCTTCTCCGACGCCGAGGTGTCCGTCACCGGCCACTCCTGGACCAGCGGAGCGGTCGCCACGGACCACAACGAGAAGACCTGGCAGGCCGACTACGACGAGGGCATCCGCGGCTCGCACGGCAACGGCGACCCCCTGAAGGGCTCTGTCGGCGGTGCGCCTGGCCAGGCCATCCAGCAGGCCGAGGACGAGCTGAACGACCCCGAGGGTGGTTACCTGTTCGAGGCGTTCAAGCGCGCGGGCGCGACGCCGCCGAGCGACCACCCCGGCAAGCTGTCCATGGCCATCTACGGCGAGGGCACCGCCCGGACCAGCCAGGGCATGGACGTCTACAAGGCGCCGGGTTGGAAGGACGGGGACATCTCGTACTCCGACACCTGCCGCGTCCTCAGCCTGCGCGACGGCCAGGCGCCCGACGGGCCCTCACCAGCGCTCGCCGCCGGCAGCGCTCCTGCGGGCTTCGCCACCAACGACTGCGACGGTCGGACGCTGGCTTCCCCGTTCACCTTGAAGCACTGGATCGACGTCTACCGCAAGACCGGCAAGGACATCATGCCGAGCTTCATCTACATGTCCCTGCCGCAGAACCACACCCTCGCGACCACCTTGGGCAACCCCACGCCGCAGTCGATGGTGGCCGACAACGACTACGCCCTGGGCCTGCTCGTCGACTCGCTGTCGCACTCCCCGTTCTGGAAGTCGACCGCCGTCATGCAGACCGAGGACGACACCCAGGTCGCCGGCGACCACGTGTCGGCGCTGCGCGACTACCTCACCGTCGCCTCGCCCTGGGCGAAGCCGGGCCCCAACCACCAGTACGGCTCCATGCCCGCCGCCCTGCGGACGATCGAGCAGGTCTTCGGCGTCGCGCCGATCAGCCTGTTCGACCGGCTCGCGACGCCGATGCACGAGGCCTTCCTGCCGAAGCTCGGCAAGCCCGACCTCACGCCGTACGACGTGGTGCGCGGCGCAGTGCCCTTCAACGTCAACACAGCCAGCGCCCCTGGTTCGGACCTGTCGGGGACGCTGGACTTCACGACCTACGACCGGGTGAACGAGCAGCTGCTCAACGCGATCCTCTACGCCGACGCCAGGCATACCAAGCTCGTCCTGCCTCAGCCCTAGTCGCCAGCTCGGGCTCGGGCTCGCGCGCTGGTTCGGGCTGGTGGTTGCGCCAGATCGCCACGAACCGCTCGACGTCCAGCGGCATGAGGTTCGCAGGTGGCCCGTCGTGCGCCATCCGGTTGCTGTCGACGATCCGGACGTTCAAGGCCTCGAGGACCTGACGCGCCTTCGCTTCGGTGGGGATCGACGGCAGGCCCTCGAGGGCCTCCTCGACGTCCTTGCGCAGCTGCAGACCCGGGGGCGTGTAGGACACGTTCTCGCGGGCGAGCTTCTGCTTCACCCACCACAGCTCGTCCCACTCCTCGCCGACCCCGGGCAACGGCTTCCCGAAGCCCGGCAGGTCGTCGAGCTCGCCTCGCTCACGGGCCTCCCGGAACTGCCTGTCGACCCAGGTCTCCCACGACATCGACGAGGGCTTGCGCTCGGTCATGCCCTCATCCTGCCGGCCCGACGGGGTGGCTGTGCCGCATCGTCACCGACATCCGGGCGCCCGAGGCGTGGGGCTGGCGCGGGACCGCGTGCTCGAAGCTGTGCTGCATGGCGCCGCCCATCACCATCAGGTCGCCGTGCCCGGGCGCGTACTCCTTCAGGACCGGCCCGCCGCCGCGGCGACGGACGAGGAAGCGCCGTGCCGAGCCCAGCGAGACCGTGACGACAAGGGGGTTGAGCATCGTCTTGCGGACGCTGTCGCCGTGCCAGGCGACCGCGTCGTTGCCGTCCCGGTAGAGGTTCACCAGGCACGAGTCGAACTCGACGGCGTACCGGTCTGAGACCGCCAGGCGGAGCTCCTCGAGTGCCGGTGGCAGGCCGCCGTCGAAGAAGGCGGTCAGGCGTGGCTCGAGGACCTCCTGCTCCCACATGACGCGGCTGCGCTGGTGCCAGTCGGCGTGCTGCAGCAGCCAGCCGAACAGCTGCTCGTGCTCCGGCAGCCATCCGGGCACGACGTCGACCCATGAGGTCGCGGACAGCGCGTCGCGTCGGACCCCGTCGAACGACAGGCGTTCGGACGACTGGTCGAACAGGCTGTCCTGCCAAGCGAGCACCCAGCCACAGTAGAACGCCCGTTCGAAGACGTCTAGCCGCGGCCGTGGAGCAGCTTCACCAGCTTGGGCACCAGCGCGTCGGTCCTGGCTGTCCGCTGGAAGCTGGTGAGCGCGATCGGCAGGGCGTAGCGCTGGCGCGTGATCGCCTTCGCGCGGGTGAACTCGCGGAGGCCGTCATCGCCGTGGATGCGTCCGAAGCCGGACTCCCCCGAACCCCCGAACGGCAGGCCGGGCACGCCGGCGAAGGCCAGGGCGCTGTTCACCGACGTCATGCCGGACCGCAGCTGACGGGCGATCTCCATCCCACGGCGCTTGGAGAACACCGCGCCGGCCAGGCCGTAGACCGTTGCGTTGGTGAGGGTGATCGCCTCCTCCACCGAGGACACCTTCGTGACCGTGATGGTGGGCCCGAAGGTCTCCTCCCGGATGGCCTCGGAGTGCTCCGGGACACCGGTCAGGATCGTCGGCTGCACCAGGGTTCCCTCGGCCGTACCGCCCGTGACGACGGTCCCGCCCTTCGCGACGGCATCGGCGATGTGGCGCGTGATGATGTCCACCTGCGAGGGCATCGTGATGTGGCCGTAGGAGACGCCAGCCTCCACGTCCTTGACCTTCTCCGTCAGCGCCTTCAGGAACCCGTCGTAGGACTTCTCCGTGGCGTAGACGCGCTCGATGCCGATGCAGGTCTGGCCGGCGTTGGCCATGCCACCCCACAGCGCCGCGTCGGCGGCGGCGACCACGTCGGCGTCGTCGTCCACGATCATCGAGTCCTTGCCGCCGCACTCCATGAGCACGGGCACCAGGTTCTCCGCACAGGCGGCCATGACCTTCTTGCCTGTCTTGGTCGAGCCGGTGAAGGCGATCTTGTCGACGCCCGCACGGCACAGCGCCGCCCCGGTCTCCCCCATCCCCGTGACGAGCTGCAGGACAGCGTGGTCCGGGACGACCTCGGCGAAGGAGTCGACGAGCCACTTGCCGACAGCCGGCGTGAACTCCGACGGCTTGAACACCACGGTGTTGCCGGCTGCGAGGGCGTAGGCGATCGAGCCCATCGGGGTGAACACCGGGTAGTTCCAGGGGCCGATCACCCCTACGACGCCGAGCGCCTGGTACTCCAGCGAGGCGGCCTGGTTCGCCATGACCAGCCCACTGGGGACCCGACGGGGGCCGAGGACGCGACGGGCGTTCTTGCCCGCCCAGGCGATGTGGTCGATCGCGAGCAGGAGCTCGAGCTGCGCGTCTCCGATCGGCTTGCCGTTCTCCTTGTGCATGACCTCGGCGAGCTCAGGCATCCGCCGGGCGAGGAGCGCCTTCCACGCGTCGAGCTTGTCCCTGCGCCCGCTGAAGCCCAGTCCGTGCCACCAGGCGAAGGCCTCGCGCGCTCGCGCGACGGCCGCCTCGACCTCCTCGGCCCCGTGGACGGGGAAGCTCGCGTAGACCGCTCCGGTGGCGGGCTCGAGCGAGTCGAAGGACTGGGCGGCGGATCCTGTGTGGCGTTCGGGGGCGAGGGTCAACGGGTTCTCCTGGTGTGGTCCTTGTTACCCAACGGTACGCCGACAGGCGGACCTGGTCACGAGGCCTCACACTGAGGAGGTGACCCACCACAAGAGCACCGTCGAGGCGACCTCGGTCACCACGGCTGGTCTCTCGGGCACCGAGGACCGCAAGCTTCGGCAGCGCCGGTACGCCATCACCCAGCTGGTCCGCGTGAGCTGCTTCGTCCTCGCGGTCGCGCTGCCGGTCCCCCTCTGGGCGAAGCTCGTCCTCATCGTCGGCGCGTTCACCCTGCCATGGATGGGCGTGATGGCAGCCAACGCGGGGCCCACGATCTCGCGCAACCGGCCGTCGGCCATCCTCGACGACCGCGTGGTCGAGCCGGTGCGCATCGCCATCGAACCGGGCCGCGTCATCGACGCCGACTGACCCGTCCTGGCGTGGCACGATGCCGCCATGGGCTTCCACCTCGCCAACGACCCCGCCGCCGACCAGGTCCTCGACGAGCACCCTTTCGCAGTCCTGCTGGGGATGATGCTGGACCAGCAGTACGGCATGGAGCATGCCTTCCGCGGCGGCTGGAAGGTGCTGGACAAGCTCGGCACCCTCGACACCGCGGCCATCGCAGCCGCCGAGCCGGAGAGCTTCAAGGCGCTCTGCAGCGCGACGCCGGCCATCCATCGCTTCCCGGGCTCGATGGCCTCCCGACTGCAGGAGCTCGCCGCGCTCATCGAGACCAAGTACGACGGAGACGTCACTCGGCTCTGGACGGAGCCGACGACCGGCAAGGAGCTCTTCGACCGGGTCCAGGAGCTGCCCGGGTTCGGGAAGCAGAAGTCGCAGATCTTCGTCGCGCTGCTGGCCAAGCAGCTCGGGGTGAAGCCCAAGGGCTGGCAGGCAGTCGCCGGTGACTACGCCCTGAAGGGGTTCCGCTCCGTCGCCGACGTGGTGGACGAGGCCAGCCTGCTGAAGGTCCGCGCGCACAAGCAGGCGGCCAAGAAGGCCGCGAAGGCCGCTCAGGGCGACGCCTAGGCACGACCGCTCGCTCTGCGAGAATGGAGGGCATGGAGCTCTCGACCTTTGCCGACCTCGCACTTCGGTCGGAGCTCGTCGACGTCCTGTCCGGTCTGGGCTACGAAGAACCGACGCCGATCCAGCGCGAGGCCATCCCGCCGCTGCTCGAGGGCCGAGACCTCATTGGCCAGGCCGCGACGGGAACGGGCAAGACAGCTGCCTTCGCGCTGCCCCTGCTCAACCGGCTCGCCGAGGGCGACCGGGGCAAGACCCCGTCGGCACTGGTGCTGGCGCCGACCCGTGAGCTCGCGGTCCAGGTCGCCGAGGCGGTGACCCGCTACGGCGCGACGATCGGTGCCCGTGTCCTCGCGGTGTACGGCGGTCAGCCCATCACCCCGCAGCTGAAGGCCTTGCAGAAGGGCGTGGACATCGTCGTCGGCACTCCCGGCCGGGTCGTCGACCACCTCAACCGCGGGTCGCTGAAGCTCACGGACCTCAAGGTCGTGGTGCTCGATGAGGCCGACGAGATGTTCGACATGGGCTTCGCCGACGAGATCGAGGCCATCCTCGCGGCGCTGCCCCTCGAGCGGCAGACCGTCCTGTTCTCCGCGACGATGCCGCCGAAGATCGCCCGGATGGCCCGCAAGCACCAGAAGAACGCCGTGCAGATCCAGGTGGAGCGCGAGAAGGCCGTCGCGGGCGAGGCGCCCAAGGTGACGCAGACAGGCCACCTCGTGATGCGGCACGACAAGCCGGCGGCGCTGGCGCGCATCCTCGACATGCACCAGCCGCCCTCGGCGATCGTCTTCTGCCGCACCCGCGAGGAGGTCGACGAGCTCAGCGAGGGGTTGAAGGCCCGCGGCTACCGCGCCGAGCCGCTGCACGGGGGCATGAGCCAGGAGCAGCGCGACCGCGTCATGAACCGGCTCCGCAACCAGACCGCCGACCTGCTCATCGCGACCGACGTCGCGGCCCGTGGGCTCGACGTCGACCACCTGACGCACGTCGTCAACTACAACGTCCCGCCAGCCCCCGAGTCCTACGTGCACCGCATCGGTCGCGTCGGACGCGCCGGCCGTGAGGGCGTCGCGATCACGCTGGCTGAGCCCCGCGAGAGGCGGATGCTCGAAGCGATCGAGCGCCTCACCGGGACGAAGATCGCGCTGTCGCCCGTTCCGACCCGGGCCGACCTGCTCGCCTCCCGGCTCGAGGTGACGCGCACCGCTCTCGTCGACGTCCTCGACAGCGGGCAGTTCGAGGGAGTCCAGGCGATGGTCGACACCCTGGTCGCCGCGCACGGCGCGGACAAGGTGGCTCTGGCGGCCGCCGCGCTCGCCCATCGGGCGGCCGCCCCGGCCGACGAGGCCGACATCCCGGAGGTCTCAGCCCGGCCGCCGCGGCCCGTGCGCGATGACGCGCCCCGCACCTATGCGCCGAAGACCTACGCCACCGCGGGCGAACCTCGGTCTCGGGGCGGGGCGCACCAGCGGACCGGACCGCCGGAGCGCAAGCCTGCGCGTGAGGGCTGGGCCAAGCTCTACGTCGGGGCTGGCCGCGCTGCCAACGTGCGCCCGCAGGACCTCGTCGGGGCGATCGCCGGCGAGAGCCACCTGACGGGCAAGCAGATCGGTTCCATCGAGATCACCGAGCGGTTCTCGCTCGTCGAGGTCCCCGAGGGCGACATCGACGAGGTGATCAAGGCCCTCCGGTCGAGCGTCATCAAGGGCCGCAAGGCCATCATCCGCCGCGACCGCGACGCCTGACCGCGGCTGACCCCGCTCGGGAGACGTCAGCTGGTGGGGACCACCAGGACAGCGCAGGGGGCCTTGTGGGCGACGGCGTTGGGCACGCTGCCGAGCTTGCCGCGCAGACCCGTCATCCCACGGTTCCCGACCACGATGAGATCAGCGCCGATCGAGGCGGCGACCCCCAGCAGCCCGGCCGCCGGGCCGGCTTCGAGGGCGTGAGTCACGACGTCGACCTCGCCGGCGGCGGCGGTGATGTCCTGGTGCAGCGCGCCGACCCAGGCGCCGTCGTCGATGGGCAGCGTCGTGCCCGCGGCCCCTGCCATGGCGAGACCGGGGACGCGCGACCAGGCCGTGACGACGTGCAGCTGCGCTCCGGTGGCGCGGGCCAGCGTCACGGCGTGGCTGA
>JAODNB010000060.1 GCA_025464795.1 Frankiales bacterium | reverse complement strand
CGCGAGGAGGAACGGCTTCCAATCCTGGTAGAGCGTGAGCAGGGCGACGATGACGAAGAAGTGGAAGTGCGCCTCGATCAGCCCGTGGGACAGGTGCACCAGGACGACGGAGCTGCTGATGAGGCCGACGGCGACGGACATGGAGCGCAGGCTGCGGCCGGGTCGTGGCCACAGGGCAAGGGATCCGAACACCAACGGAACGCTGGAGTCCACGAGCACGTGCCACACGGGAAAGCCCTGCACGAGCCCGAAGGCCAGCAGGGCCGGGAAGTGCCAGAGCAGGACCAGCGCGAGGGCGAGGTGCCGACGGCGCCAGTTCTCCGCAGGCAGCATGCCGCCCCGCGGGAGAGCACCAAGCGGCAGAGCACTAAGCGGGAAAGCACGAAGGACCCTCACGAGAGGACCCTGCTCCGGGCACCCCGAGGGGCAGGCACCTCCGCCACGGAGAACGTCCGACCCGACAGCAGAAGGGACTCGACCTCGCAGCGAGGCAGCGGCTTGCTGAACAGGTAGCCCTGTCCGAGCTCGCAGTTCAGCTCCCGGAGCAGCTGCAGCTGCGCGGGGGTCTCGATGCCCTCCGCGACGAGCTGCAGGTCCATGACGGAGGCCATCGCGATGATGGACGAGACCAGCTTGCAGGCCCGAGGTTCGGAGGTGATCTCGCTGACGAAGGTCCGGTCGATCTTCATGATCTCGACGGGCAGCATCTGGAGGTAGCGCAGCGAGGAGTAGCCGGTCCCGAAGTCGTCGACCGCGATGGACACTCCGGCGTCGGTGAGCCGGCCGAGGTTGTGGGCGACCGCCTCGAGGTTGGCCTCGAACGCCTGCTCGGTGATCTCGATGATGAGCTGGTCCGGCGCCAACCCATGCAGTGCGAGACAGGTGAGCGTCCGGTCCACGAAGGACGCGTCCGTGAGCTGCCGCGGGGAGACGTTGACGCCGACGGCCAGCCGGTGTGCTGTCAGCGCCTGCATGGCGGCGAGGTCCGCGAGCGCGGTGGTCATGACGAAGTCGCCGAGCTGGAAGATGCTGCCGGCGAGCTCGGCCAGCGGGATGAACACGTCCGGCGGCACCGCCCCGAGATCCGGGTGCTCCCAGCGCAGCAGGGCCTCGATCCCGCGAACCGTCCCGGTGGAGAGCTCGACCACCGGCTGGTAGACCACCCGGAACTGCGAGAGGTCGGGCGCGGCGACCGCCTCCTGGACCCGGAGCTTCGCGCGGGCAGCTGCGCGGCCCTCGGAGGTCAGCACCTGGACGACGCTGGCGCTGGAGCGCTGGTCCTTGGCCTGGTACATCGCGACGTCGGCGCAGGCGAGAACGGTCGGCGGGCTCATGTCGGCGTCGCAGAGCACGAGGCCGATGCTGGCGCGGACGGCGAACCGCTGCCGGCCGACCGAGAGGGGCTCCTCGAAGACCGACCGGAGCCGCTCCCCGAGGCCGGCGCCGCCATCGGGCACGCCGGTGGCGATCACTGCGAACTCGTCCCCGCCGAGGCGGGCGACCGTGTCGCCCTCCCGCAGGCAGTCCCGCAGGCGCGCGGCCATCTCGACGAGGACGGCGTCACCGGTCTCGTGTCCGTGGTTGTCGTTGATGACCTTGAAGTCGTTGAGGTCCAGCAACGCCACCACCACCGGCCAGCAGGCCGGGTCCGCGAGGGCGACTGTGAGTGACTCGGTCAGCAGAGTCCGGTTCCCCAGGCCCGTGAGCGCGTCGACCCTCAGCTCCTGCTCGAGGGCTTGCTTGCTGTCCTGCAGCTCGGCGAACAGCTGGTCCTTGTCGCGGGCGCTGACGAGCTGGCGGGCGACCAGCGCGGCCGCGACGCAGAGCGCCGGCAGCAGCTGGTCCTGGCGCATCCCCTGGCCGAGCATGACCGTGCGGGTCGTCATCACCATGTCGACGGCCAGCGGGATGAAGGGCAGCGCTGCAGCGGCCGTGGCGTAGCGCAGCGGCGTGCACCCCGGCTGGGACGGCCGGAGGCTGCTGGCGGCCGCAGCGACCAGCAGGAGCATCCCTACCTGGTTGGCAACCCCGGCGATGCTGCTCGGCGTCAGGAGCTCGCCGTTGCGCGGCATCACGTAGAGCAGGTCACTGACGGCGATCGCGGACAGTCCCACCCCGGCCCAGCCGACCATCCGCCGCTCGCTGCTCGCGCAGCGGGCGTAGGTGGCGAGCGCTGCCGCGACGACGAACACGTCCCCGATGGGAGCGCCGAGCAGCAGGAGGCGGTGAGCACCGCCCGTACTCGTGGCGGCGAGCGAGTCGGCGAGCTTCAGGCCGAACATCAGGTACCACAGCGACGACGCGGCTACGGATCCGTCGGTCAGCGCCCGTGCCCGCGAGCCTCGTCCCTGCCCGGGCGACGGGATGACGACGAAGGCCGCAAGGACGCACGGCACCCACATCAGCGTGACGGCATCGGCCTGCCACAGGTCGACGGGCAACCGGCCGGTGAAGACCTGCCACCCGACCCGGAGAAAGGCGGCGACCACGCCGGTGGACACAGCCGCCAGCAGGCACAGCCGGGTTCTGCGCAGGGCGTCCTTGCGCCGGACCCCCCGGAGCAGCAGGACGGCCATCACGGCAGCACTCGCCGCCTGGACCGCCACCGCCGCCTGGTCCCCGGTCAGCACGAGGAGCACGGAGCCGGCGCACAGCAGCGCCAGCACCGAGCGGCGGACAACCGGACTGGGCAAACGAGACCTCAGCGACTCTGCGGAGTGGTTCTCGTTGCATCGGCGTTCCCGCCCAA
>JAODNB010000059.1 GCA_025464795.1 Frankiales bacterium | reverse complement strand
GCACGGTCACGCCCTGTTCCGGCGCTGAGTCTGTCGGATCCCCGACGTACGGTGGGTGGATGGCCCAGACGATCCTCGGAGGACACGCCGCCCGCCCCACGGTGCCCCGGCTCGACACGAACCTCCGACGCACCGGTCGCCCGTTCGAGGTCGTGTCGGACTACGAGCCCGCCGGCGACCAGCCGGCCGCCATCGCGGAGCTCGAGCGACGGCTCCAGGACGGCAAGCCGGACGTCGTCCTGCTCGGTGCGACGGGAACCGGCAAGAGCGCCACGACCGCCTGGCTCGTGGAGAAGGTCCAGCGCCCGACCCTGGTGATGGCGCCGAACAAGACCTTGGCCGCTCAGCTGGCCAACGAGTTCCGTGAGCTGCTGCCGCACAACGCGGTCGAGTACTTCGTCTCCTACTACGACTACTACCAGCCCGAGGCCTACGTCCCCCAGACGGACACCTACATCGAGAAGGACTCGAGCGTCAACGAGGAGGTCGAGCGCCTCCGGCACTCGGCCACGATGTCGCTGCTCACCCGTCGCGACGTCATCGTCGTCGCGAGCGTGTCCTGCATCTACGGCCTGGGGACGCCGCAGGAGTACGTCGACCGCATGGTCAAGCTCACCGTGGGCGACACCGTCGACCGCGACACGCTCCTGCGCCGGTTCGTCGACGTGCAGTACACCCGCAACGACCTCGCCTTCACCCGCGGCACCTTCCGGGTCCGCGGTGACACCGTCGAGATCTTCCCGGTCTACGAGGAGCTCGCGATCCGGGTCGAGATGTTCGGTGACGAGATCGAGCGCGTGATGACGCTGCACCCGCTCACCGGTGAGGTCCTGGCTGAGCACCAGGAGGTGTTCGTCTTCCCGGCGACGCACTACGTCGCCGGCCCCGAGCGCATGGAACGGGCCACCCGCGGGATCGAGCTCGAGCTCGACGGCCGGCTGAGCGAGCTCGAGGGCCAAGGCAAGCTGCTCGAGGCCCAGCGCCTGCGGATGAGGACGACCTACGACCTCGAGATGATGCGCCAGGTGGGCTTCTGCAACGGCATCGAGAACTACTCGCGGCACATCGACGGCCGCGGTCAGGGAACGGCGCCGCACACGCTGCTCGACTACTTCCCGGAGGACTTCCTGCTCGTCCTGGACGAGTCCCACGTGACTGTCCCGCAGATCGGGGCGATGTACGAAGGCGACATGTCCCGCAAGCGGACCCTGGTCGACCACGGCTTCCGACTGCCGTCGGCGATGGACAACCGACCGCTGAAGTGGGAGGAGTTCCTGGAGCGGACGGGCCAGACGGTCTACCTGTCCGCGACGCCCGGCAACTACGAGCTGTCCCGCGTGAGGAACGACGTGGTGGAGCAGGTCATCCGCCCGACCGGCCTGGTCGACCCCGAGATCGTGGTCAAGCCGACCAAGGGCCAGATCGACGACCTCGTCCACGAGATCCGGCTCCGGGCCGAGAAGGACGAGCGCGTGCTCGTCACGACCCTCACCAAGAAGATGTCCGAGGACCTCACCGACTACCTGCTCGACCTGGGCATCCGCGTCCGCTACCTCCACTCCGAGGTCGACACGATCCGACGGATCGAGCTGCTCAAGGAGCTCCGCCAGGGCGTTTTCGACGTGCTCGTCGGCATCAACCTCCTGCGCGAGGGCCTGGACCTGCCCGAGGTGTCGCTCGTGGCCATCCTCGACGCCGACAAGGAGGGCTTCCTGCGCTCGGGGACGTCGCTGATCCAGACGATCGGCCGTGCAGCCCGCAACGTGTCCGGCCAGGTGCACATGTACGCGGACTCGATCACACCGTCCATGGCCAAGGCGATCGACGAGACGTCCCGTCGGCGCGCCAAGCAGATCGCCTACAACACCGAGCGCGGGCTCGACCCACAGCCGCTGCGCAAGAAGATCGCGGACATCCTCGACTCCATCGTCCGGGAGGACCCTGAGCTCGTCGGGGGGTCCGGCCGCAACCAGTCCCGAGGCAAGGCCCCCGTCCCCGGGGCAGCGGGCACCGGCAAGACCCACGTGGCGTCCCTCAAGGGCATGCCGCGAGCGGAGCTGGCGATGCTCATCCAGCAGCTGCAGGACCAGATGCACGAGGCCGCCCGGGGCCTGTCGTTCGAGCTCGCCGCGCGGCTCCGCGACGAGGTGAACGAGCTGAAGAAGGAGCTCCGGGGCATGGACGCCGCCGGGGTCAGGTAGGCCCACCAGGGCCCACGCAGGCCAGGACTCGCTCGCCGCGAACGCGTGATAGGCATACGCCCGTGCGCGCGCTCGTCGTACCCGTCCTGGTCCTGCCGCTGCTCGCCGGCTGCACTGACGCGGTCGGCTGCCGGCCGACGACCATGCACGCCGAGGATGCCAAGAAGGTGCAGGTCAACGTGGCCGGCGCCTCCGTGCTCCGGGCGCGCCTCACCACCAAGGGCGCTGCCCTCGCGGGCAAGGACGTCACGTTCACGCTTCGAGCCGGCGACAGCGATGTCTACCGCGGGACGTCGGCCACGCGCGCCGACGGGTCAGCGGCCCTGGACCTCAAGGGCAAGCTCGACGCCCAGGCGGTGCTCGGCCTTGCTAGAGCCGACGGGTTCACGGCCAGCTTCAGCGGGGACGCGACCTACTGCTCGAGCGCCGATGACGGCTCTTTCACGCTCGTCTGACAGGTGTTACCGTTGGTAACACGGGGTCTGTACCCTTGTCGGTCAGCGGTAGCGTGACGAGAACACGTTCCAGTTTTGAGGAGTCACGGTGCAGGAACCCAGGGTCGCTGCTGATGGCGGCCGTCCGCTCCGCGTGGTGCTCCTTTCCTACCGGAGCAAGCCGCACTGCGGCGGGCAGGGCGTCTACGTCCGGCACCTCAGCCGGGAGCTCGCTGCGCTCGGGCACGACGTCGAGGTCTTGAGCGGTCCGCCGTACCCCGAGCTCGACCCCGGCGTGGGGCTGGTCCCCCTCCCGTCCTTGGACCTCTACCGCGACCCCGACCCGTTCCGGGTGCCGTGGCCGAAGGAGTTCCGGACCTCCATCGATGTCCTCGAGTTCGCGCTCATGAGCACCGCAGCCTTCCCGGAGCCGCTGACGTTCAGCCTCCGGGCGCACCGCTTCCTCAAGAAGCGCGCCGCCGAGGGGTACCCGCTGCCCGACGTCATCCACGACAACCAGACCCTCGGGTACGGGATGCTGCTCATGCAGCGCGACGGCATGCCGATCATCGCCAACGTCCACCACCCGATCACGGTGGACCGCGAGCTCGACCTGGCCGCCAGCCCGCTGCGCAAGAAGCTCTCCAAGGTCCGCTGGTACAGCTTCCTGCGCATGCAGAAGCGCGTCATCCAGAAGATGCCGACCCTCATGACCGTCAGCGAGAACTCCTACGACGACATCGTCCGCGACTTCGAGGTGGAGCCTCGACGGATGCGGATCATCCCGGTCGGGGTGGAGCACGACGTGTTCGTGCCGCCGACCCTGCCGCGCGTGCCCGGTCGCATCGTGGCGACCGCCAGCGCCGACCACCCGCTGAAGGGGATCGTGCCGCTGCTCGAGGCGGTCGCGAAGCTGCGCACCGAGCGCGACGTCGAGCTCGTCATCGTCGGCAAGGCCAGCGAGGGCGGGGCCGCCGCCAAGACCATCGAGCGGTTGAGCCTCGAGGACACTGTCCGCTTCGTGACCGGCGTCAGCGAAGCAGAGCTCGTGCAGATCTTCGGCAGCGCGCACGTCGGCGTGGTCCCCAGCCTCTACGAGGGGTTCAGCCTGCCCGCGATCGAGCTGATGAGCTGCGCGACCCCGCTCGTGGCCACTACCGCCGGAGCTCTGCCCGAGGTCGTCGGCGACGCGGCGTACAGCGTCCCGCCGGGCGACACGGAGGCGCTCGCCCAGGCGATCAAGGCGGTCATGGACGACGACGAGCTCGCCGCGCGGCTCGGGGCGGCCGGACGAGCCCGCGTCATGGAGATCTACACCTGGCAGTCCGTCGCCGCGCAGACAGCGCAGTGGTACCGCGACTACCTCGGGGAGACCGTCCCGAACCCGACCCCTGTGCAGATGCGCGGTGGCATGCGCACGCACGGCCTCAACGGCTACCCAGCCTCTACTTCGACAACAAGGGAGAGCTGAGTGCTCACCGTTGACTTCGACCAGTTCCCGGTGGGCAAGGGCGATCGCGTCCTGGACATGGGGTGCGGCGGGGGCCGGCACGCGTTCGCGCTCTACCGCCGCGGTGCGGACGTCGTCGCCCTGGACCTGAGCCACCAGGACCTGGTCGAGGTCGACACCATGTTCCGGGCGATGGAGGTCGAGGGCGAGGTCACCGAGGGCGGGAGTGCCTCAGCAGTACGCGGCTCGGCGTACGAGCTCCCCTTCGAGGACAGCAGCTTCGACCGGATCATCGCGGCTGAGATTATGGAGCACCTGCCCGAGGACTCCCGCGCCATGGCTGAGCTCTTCCGGGTCGCCCGTCCCGGCGCGCTGATCGCCGTCACCGTGCCGCGGTGGGGACCGGAGAAGGTCAACTGGGCGCTGTCCGACGACTACCACAACGTCGAGGGCGGCCACATCCGCATCTACAAGGGGTCCGAGCTGCGAGCCAAGCTCGAGGACGTCGGGCTCGAGTTCCTCGGGAGCCACCACGCGCACGGGCTGCATGCCCCGTACTGGTGGCTGAAGTGCGCCGTCGGAGTGCGCAACGACGCGAACCCGCTCGTGAAGGCCTATCACCAGCTGCTGGTCTGGGACATGGTGAAGCAGCCCCTCGCGACCCGCCTCGCCGAGAGGGTGCTGCAGCCGGTCGTCGGCAAGTCGCTGGTCGTCTATCTCCGCAAGCCGCTGGAGACCGCTCGTGCGGCGGCCTGAGCTGCGCGGCCTGCCGGGCGTCCTGACGCGCGAGCAGCTGATGCAGACGGTCGACGCGATCGCCGCCGCGCAGCAGCCCTGCGGCTCGCTGCCCTGGCCCGACGGGCACACCGACGCCTGGGACCACGTCGAGTGCGCGATGGTGCTCACCCTCGGCGGACGCCTCGAGGAGGCCCGAGCCGGGTACGCCTGGCTGCGCAAGACGCAGGCCGTCGACGGCTCGTGGGCCACGTCCTACCGCGAGCTCGAGGTGGACGACCCGATGGTCGACCTCAACCAGTGCGCCTACGTCGCAGTCGGTATCTGGCAGTGGCTGCAGGTCACCGGCGACCGGACGCTCCCTGAGCAGATGTGGCCGCACATCCGGCGCGCCCTCGACCTCGTCTGCGACATGCAGGCGCCGTCCGGTGAGATCTACTGGGCCTCCGACGACGGCGTCCCGCGCCGCGAGGCACTGCTCACCGGATCGTCCTCGATCTACCAGTCACTGCGTTGCGGCATCGCGCTCGCCGAGCTGATGGGGGAGCCGCAGCCCGAGTGGGAGCTCGCCGCCGGGCTCCTCCAGCACGTCGTGGCGCACCACCCGGACGTCTTCCTCGACAAGGCTCGCTTCTCGATGGACTGGTACTACCCGGTCCTCGGCGGTGCGGTCCGCGGCCGGATGGCCGAGGAGCTGTTCGCCCAGCACTGGGACACCTTCGTGGTACCCGGTCTCGGCATCCGCTGCGTCTCGGACGAGCCGTGGGTGACCGGTGCAGAGACGGCCGAGCTGGCGCTGTCGCTGCTGGTGAGCGGAGACCCGGACCGGGCGCGGCAGCTGCTTCAGGACGTGCAGCACCTCCGTCACGACGACGGCTCCTACTGGACCGGCTACGTGTTCGACAAGAAGGTCCGGTGGCCGGCCGAGCGATCCTCCTGGACCGCCGCCGCCATGGTGCTGGCAGCCGACGCCCTTGCTGGTGGCCAGTCGCTGCAGCTGTTCGACGGGCGCGACCTGCCCACCGGAGTGCTGCTGCCCGCCGACGCCTGCTTGCAGGACGGCGCTCCGTGCGGAGACCTCGCCCGCCGGACCTGACCTCCCTCGCCGGGAAACCTCATCCACGAGGTTCCCCGGGTCAGCTCAGGAACTTGCCGAGGGTGGCGACCTCGTTGACCTCGTACCCGAGCGAGGCGTAGAAGCTGAGCACCGCCGCGTTCGTCGTGCGCACCATCAGCATCACCTTGGGTGCTCCGTGCGCGCGCGCCCAGTCCTCGCAGGCGTGTACGAGGGCACGGCCGTGGCCGGCTCCCTGCGCGGCCGGATCCACTGCCACGTAGTACATCCAGGCTCGGTGGCCGTCTGTCCCGACCATGGCGGTGCCGACGAGGACGTCGTCGGCCACCATCGCCAACACGGTCGACGACGGTCCTTCGACGGCTCGCAGCAGGTCGGTCATCGGGTCGTTCCACGGACGGGTGAGCCCGACGGCGTGCCAGAGCGCGACGGCGTCGTCGTACAGCGTGGGCGGGAGTTCGACGATCACGGGGGGAGGCCCGGCAGCCCGTCCAGGCTGACGGCGTTGCGGCTCTCGCGATAGCTGGCGACGCCGGCCGGGCCCTTGCTCTGCGCCCACCGGAACATCTGGGTCCGCTCACCGACGAGCTCCATCAGGGGGACCCCGAAGCCGCACGAGTCGCTGATCCGCACCGCGTCCACGACGACCGCCGCCCGCGGGGACGGCTGCTTCGGGTGAAGCGCGAGCAGCTCGTCGTACTCCTTCGAGCCCGGCATGCACACCCGACCACGTCCGTGCACGCGGACGACCCGCGGCGCATCGCTGAACGCGCACCACATGACGGTGATGCGCCCGTTCTCGCGGAGGTGGGCGATCGTCTCGACCCCGCTTCCCGTGCTGTCGATCCAACCGACCTGCCGCGGTCCGAGCACGGAGAGGCAGTCGAGCCCCCGAGGTGACACGTTGACGAGCCCGTCGCCTGCGAGCGGTGCCGTGGCGACGAAGAAGAGCGGCTGTGCGGCGATCCATGACGAGAGCTCGTCATCGATGGTGTCGAAGACTCTGCCCATGCGCGGCAGCCTAGGGCGCTCGGTCAGGCGAACGGAGTGCTTTTCCGCCGAAGGACGCGCAGGGAGCCGGTGGTCGAGACCTCGGCGAAGGCGCCGGAGTCCACGGCGCGACGCAGCACGTTCCAGGGCGGCCGCCCGCCGTCGGCAGGGTTCTCGAAGACGTCGTGGATGCACAGCACCCCGCCGGACACGACATGAGGAGCGAAGGCCGCGTAGTCGTGCTGGGCGACCTCCTCCGTGTGGTTGCCGTCGAGGAACAAGAAGGTCAGCGGCGAGGTCCACCACCGGCCGACCTGCTGGGTCGAGCCGACCACGGCCGTGACGACGTCATCCAGGCCGGCGTCCCAGAGGGTGCGGCGCAGCGAGGGCAGCGTCTCGAGCCGGCCGGTGTGCGGGTCGACGAGCGAGGTGTCGTGCCACTCCCAGCCCGCCTGGTTCTCCTCAGATCCCCTGTGGTGGTCGACGGTGACGAGCTGGGCGTCGCGCCGGCGCGCCGCTGACCCCACGTGGACCGTCGACTTGCCGCAGTAGGTGCCGACCTCGAGCCAGAGCCCACCGTCGGCGGACAGGGCAGCCGCGTGGAGCGCGGCAGCCTCGTCGTCGGGCAGGAAGCCCTTGGTCGCAGCGGCAACAGCGAGCAGGTCCGGTGTCACGAGGTTCCTTGCGGCTAGGATGAGGATGTCGAAGGGGAGTATCCCTGTCGCGCCAGGTTCGTCAGCACGGTCCTCCCTGTGGGACCCGGACCCGGCGGGCTCCACGCGGAGCTGGGAGAGACCTTCGGTCGGGCAGCGATGCCCAGACCGGAGGAGTGATCGTGCTCGACGTCAGCCCGTACACCTGGATCGCCACGATCGGCGGACTCGTCCTGCTGCTGGCGCTGGACCAGTGGATCGTGCACCGCAAGGGCGAGCACGAGTTCACCGTCGCAGAGGCCACCCGATGGGTGGCGTTCTACGTCGCGCTGGCGGTCGGCTTCGGGGCGGCTCTGTGGCTGGTCGCGGGGCACAACGCCGGCGCGGAGTTCTTCGCGGGATACCTGACGGAGTACTCGTTGTCGGTCGACAACCTGTTCGTCTTCGTCATCATCATGAGCAGCTTCGCCGTGCCGAGGGCCTACCAGCACAAGGTGCTGCTCGTCGGCATCGCCATCGCCCTGGTGCTGCGCGGCATCTTCATCGCGGTCGGTGCGGCCGCCATCAACCAGTTCGTCTGGGTGTTCTTCCTGTTCGGCGGCTTCCTGCTTTACACGGCGCTGAAGCTCGCCACCGCCGCCGACCACGACGAGCCCGGGGAGCGCGACAGCAAGCTTGCGGGCCTGCTCGGCCGCGTGCTGCCCACGGTCGACGACTACGACGGCGACAGGGTGATGACGAAGATCGACGGCAAGCGCTTCTTCACGCCGATGCTGCTGGTGATGATCGCGATCGGGTCGACGGACCTGCTGTTCGCGCTCGACTCGATCCCCGCGATCTTCGGCCTCACCAAGGAGCCGTACATCGTGTTCACGGCGAACGCCTTCGCGCTGATGGGCCTGCGCCAGCTGTACTTCCTGCTCGACGGGCTGCTCGACCGGCTCGTCTACCTGTCCAAGGGGCTCGCAGTCATCCTCGGCTTCATCGGCGTCAAGCTGGTCTTCCACGCGCTCCACGAGTACGGCGCGGATTGGGCACCGGACTTCGGCATCGCCGTCAGCCTCGGGGTCATCGTCGTGGCTCTGCTCGTCACGACGGTCTTGTCGCTGCGGGCCACCCGCTCCGTAGAGTGACAGGGTGAAGCGGTTGGGCGTCCTGCTGGTGATCGTCGTGATCGGCGCAGTGGCAGGGGCGCTGGCGGCAGTCGTCGCTCACCGGTCCGACAAGCAGCGAGTGCTGGACGCCTGCCACGCCGCCATCCAGAAGCAGCCCGCGGCCAAGGGCAGGTTCTTCGACGAGCAGGTGGCGATCCCTGCGCAGGGCTCGTACGTCGTGACGGGGCTCATCGGCACGGCCGGGGCCGGGGCGCAGTGGTCGTGCGACGCGACCGTCAGCAACGGCAAGGTCCGGCTGACGGGCGCCGAGATCCGTCCGTGACGAACGGTACGGTCCGGGCATGACGCAGCTCGACGAGCACGGTCGACCGACCCCGCCCCCTGCCGGCGACGAGCTCGCGACCGCCCTGGGGTTCCTGGACTTCCAGCGCGCCACCCTGCGATGGCGTTGCGAGGGACTCGACCCCGACGGCCTGCGGGCCACGACCGCTGCCTCGACCATGACGCTCGGCGGGATCCTCAAGCACATGGCTCTGGTCGAGGAGAACTGGTTCTCCTACACCCTGCACGAGCGCGAGTGGTCGCAGCCGTGGGCAGGGGTCGACTGGGACGCTGACCGTGACTGGGAGTGGCACTCAGCTGCAGAGGACAGTCCCGCGGGGCTCTTCGCGCTGTGGCACGCGGCCGTCGAGCGGTCACGGGCCGATGTGGCGCTCGCCCTCGAACGGGGCGGGCTCGACCAACCGGCGACGCGGATCTGGACGGACGGCACTGCCGTGAGCCTGCGCTGGATCCTGCTCCACATGCTGGAGGAGTACGCCCGCCACAACGGGCACGCGGACCTGCTCCGCGAGGCGGTCGACGGCGTCACGGGGGAGTAGCTCGCCGGGATTGTCCAGCTTCCGTCGGCGAGCGGGTACGGTGCGATCCCACGTCCCCCCATCGTGTGAGAGCTCCCATGAGCCACAGCGAGATCCGCACAACTGAGCGCTTCGAGCACTCCACCCTTCCCATGGCGCTGCTCGCTCTCGACGGCGAGATCCTGCAGGTCAACCGGGCGCTGCTCCGCTTGGTGGGCCTGTCGGCCGAGGGTCTCGTCGGGGTGCGCGCCCGCGACCTCGGCACGAGCGCGGCCGACAGGACAGCGGCCGAGGATGCCCTGGTCGAGGCCCGGGCCAGCGGGCGGGGCGGCGACTTCGTCCAGACCTGGCGCAACGCTGAGGACCCTGACGGCAAGGACATCCACGTCCGACTGGCCTGGTCGCTCATGCGCACCCCGGAAGGCGCGCCGTGGTACATCAGCGTCATCTGCGTCGACGAGTCCCAGCGCGTCGAGGCCGAGCGGCAGCGCGCCCGCGAATCAGCGCGCTTCCGCGCCCGCTTCGAGCAGTCCTCGGTCCCGCAGGCGCTCTGCGACCTCGAGGGCCGGTTCGCCGATGCGAACGAGGCCTTCTGCGCCCTGGTCGGGCGAGCGCGAGCAGCGGTGCGTGGCCAGCCGATCGGGGCCTTGAACCACCACACCGACCTCGGGGAGGCCGACGAGGCGCTCAAGCGCCTGATCTCCGGCGACCTGCCCTCCTACCAGAAGGAGCGGGTGCTTCGGGGGGTGGGTGGCCGCCCGGTGTCGGTGCTCGTCACGGCGACGCTCATCCGGGACGAGGCAGGGGCGCCGGAGAGCGCGGCGGCGTACTTCCAGGACATCTCCCTGCTGCGCAGCGTGGAGAGCAAGCGCCAGCAGCAAGAGGACTTCTTCCTCGCCCTGTCAGCCCGGGCCAGTGACCTGGCGATCGTGACGAGCGCTGAAGGCGACCTGCTGTACGTGTCGCCGTCCGTGACGATCATGCTGGGATACGGCATCGAGGACGTCCTGGGCTCGAGCGGTTGGAGCTTCGTGCACCCCGATGACGAGCCCGCGGCGCGCGAGGTCTTCGAGCGGGTGCTGGCCACAGGCAGCACCGAGACGGTCGACATCCGTGTGCGAGCCTCGTCAGGGGAGTGGCGGGTCATGGAGGAGACGATGAGCAACCTCCTCGACACCCCGGTCGGCGGCATCGTCGCCAACCTGCGGGACATCACGGAGAAGCGCCATGCCGAGGCCGCGATGCGCGCTTCGGACTCACGTCTGCGCACCATCGTCGACACGGCGGAGGAGGGCATCTGGGCCGCCAGGTTCGACGGCTCGACGCTGTACATGAACCTTCGCATGGCGGTCATCCTCGGTATCGACCGCGAGCAGATGCACGAGCGCTCGGCCGAGATCTGGTCCCGGTTCTCGGTCGAGGGACTCCGCAAGCGGATCGCCCTTGCTGCAAGGCCCGAGCGGTTCGAGGTCGACTTCGCGCACCCCGACGGACGCAACCGCATCCTGTCCATCGCCACCTCACCCCTGCACGACGAGCACGGCGAGGCCGAGGGCTCTCTCGCCATGGTCAGCGACGTGACGGACGCTCGCCGACTGGAGAGCGAGCTTCGGCACGCAGCCATGCACGACAGCTTGACCGGGCTGCCCAACCGGGCGCTCCTGGTGGACCGGCTGGAGCACGCCCTGGCACGGAGCGCCGGCAGGACTGCGGTGCTGTTCATCGACCTCGACCACTTCAAGGTGGTCAACGACAGCCGAGGCCACGCCGCGGGCGACGAGCTGCTCGTCGCCGTCTCCGCCCGGCTGGTGAAGGCCCTGCGTCCGGAGGACACCGTGGCCCGCTTCGGCGGCGACGAGTTCGTCGTCGTGTGCGAGGAGGTCGACGAGGACGCCGCACGTGAGCTGGCGGAGGAGGTGCTCGCCGCGCTGGAGGTGCCGTTCGACCTGTTCGACGCGGCGGTCCACGTCAGTGCCTCTCTCGGGCTCGCCCTGTCACCGGCTCCCTCAGCAGGAGACCTGCTGCGCTTCGCTGACGCCGCGATGTACTCCGCCAAGTCGGCGGGTCGCCGTCGGGTCCGGGTGTTCGACCCCGCGCTGGCCGAGGACGTCGAGCAGCGCTACCTCCTGCAAGCCGATCTGCACGACGCGCTGTCCCAGGACACCCTGGCGCTGCACTACCAGCCTGTCGTCGACCTCGCCTCGGGCAGGGTCGTGGGGCTCGAGGCGCTCGCCCGCTGGACTCACCCCACTCATGGTGAGGTCCCCCCTACCCGGTTCGTGCCGATCGCCGAGGAGACCGGCCTGGCCGCCGACCTGGACCGATGGGCAGTGCGGAGAGCGCTGAGGGAGGTAGCGCACCTGCGCGACGTGGGCGCCTTCCCGCTCGACGCGCACGTCGCGGTGAACCTGTCCGCCGGCCACCTGGCCGAGATCGGGCTGGTGAACCTGATCTCCACTGCTGCGGCCGACGCCGACCTCCCGCCGGAGCAGGTCGTGCTGGAGATCACCGAGACCTCACTGGTCGATGACCTCGACGTCACCATCCCGGTCCTGAAGCAGCTGAGGGCGCTCGGCTTCCAGGTCGCCGTGGACGACTTCGGCACCGGTTACAGCTCCCTCGGATACCTGCGGGACCTTCCCATCACCACTCTGAAGATCGATCGCAGCTTCGTGAACGGCATCGTCGAGGACTCCGACGCGCTCGCCATCGTCGCGAGTGTCGTCGACCTGGCGAAGGCGATCGGCCTCGGTGTCGTCGCTGAGGGCGTCGAGACCCAGGAGCAGGCCGACCTGCTGCTGCGCCTGGGTTGTGCGTCCGCTCAAGGCTGGTTGTGGAGCGCCGCGATCTCTCCGGAGCAGGCCATCGCCGGGGGTGGACTGCTCGGCCCGTTCCCGGGTGCGCGCAAGCCTCAGGGCACGACGGTCTCCCGTCGCAGGGGTCTGTGGAGCGGTCACGAGGTGAGCTCGGAGCACGGCCTTGACCGGATGCTCGAGCTGCACCGGGCCGGTGCGTCGCTGGCGACCATCGCAGCCGTGCTGAACAGGGAGGGGTTCGCCAGTCCCCATGGGGCCAGGTGGAACCGCGCGGGCGTCGCTCGCACCGTCTCGTCGGTCGCCTACCCCCAGCTCGACGTGGAGGCCTGATCCTCAGCCCAGGGTCAAGGCGACGAGGGCGACGTCATCGGACGACCCGTCGGTGCGCACGGCCGCGATCAGCTGGTCGCAGAGCTCGCCAGGAGAGGCGACCTGGAGGGCGTCGGCGGTGCGTCGCACCCGGTCCAGGCCCTGGTCGAGGCCAGCACCGCGGCGCTCGACCAGGCCGTCGGTGTACATGAGCAGGGTCGACCCGGGCGGCAGGACCTCGACCGCTGGCTCTCGAGGAAGCCCGACCTCGACGCCGATCATCGTGGACGCTCCCCCTTCCAGGAACCGCGCCGGATGTCCCGGTGCGAGCAGCAGCGGGGGAGGGTGTCCGGCGTTCGACCAGGACAGCTCCGCGCTCCCGTCCGGTCGGAGCCGGATGCGCGCGTAGATCACCGTGGCGAGATCGGCCATCGCGAAGGTCGTCACGAGCCGGTCCAGCCGATCCACCACCTGCCCCGGCTCGTCTCCGTCGACGGCACAGGTGCGCAGCACCGACCGCAGCTGGCCCATGGCTGCGGCAGCGGCGATGTCATGGCCCATGACGTCTCCGATGACGAGCCCGAGGCTGCCGTCGGGCAGCACGAAGGCGTCGTACCAGTCCCCGCCCACCTTGGCGGCGCTGCTCGACGGCTCGTAGCAGGCGCCGAGTCGCAGCCCCTTCACCGCAGGCAGGTCCGGGAGCAGGGAGCGCTGCAGCCCCTCGGCGACCCGGCGCTGGGCGTTGTTCTGCGCGGCGTGGTCGACGATGAGGCCGGCCCGGCGGCCCAGCTCGAGCGCCAGCTGCTCCTCCTCCGGCGTGTAGGGGAGAGCCTCGGGGCCCGTGCGGATGAGGCTGAGGACCCCGAAGACGCGGCCGCGGGCGATCAGCGGCACGACGGTCGCGTACCGCATGTCGATGGCGAGGTAGGTCGCCAGCTGCTCCTCGTCGACCGCGACGCTCTGGAGGTAGCCCGGCTCGACGGCCACGCGCAGGATCGGTTCGCCGTGCAGCACCTTGTGCACCGCAGACTCGGGGTTGTGGCGTCGGGGTGCGCGTGCCTCTGCCTCTCGCATCGCGTCCGCGCGAGCCGGGTCAGCCGCGGTGACGACGACACTCCGAGCCCGGTGGACGTCGTCGCTGTCGCTGAGGTCGACCGACACCAGGTCACCGAGCACGGGGACCATCCGGAGCGCCAGGCGGGTCAGCGCCTCCTCCACGTCGAGCGTCGCGGTGAGATCGGCACCGACGTCGTTGAGGAGCTGCAAGCGCTCAAGCGCCCTGTCCCGCTGCTGCTCGGTCTTCCGGCGCTCGCCGATGTCCGTGAAGTAGACCGCGAGCCCCTCTGACCCCGGGAACGCCCGCACCTCGAAGTAGGTCTCGAGGGGACCGAACAGGGCCTCGAAGCGCACGGGCTCACCCGAGCGGGCCGCGTGCCGGTAGCGCTCCTCGAACACGGTTCCGACGGCCTCGGGGAACACGTCCCAGAAGCTCGTGCCCAGGACCTCCCTGCGCGTGCGACGGATGAGCTCCTCGGCCTGGTTGTTCACGTAGACCATGGTCCAGTCGCGGTCGAGCTGCATGAAGGCGTCCGCCATCAGCTCGAGGCTTCGCCGGGCCAAGGTGCTCTGGTCCCGCTTGTCGGTCACGTCGACCACGACGCCCACCAAGCGCTCGGCGGTGCCGTCCGCACCGGGCAGGGCCTGCCCTCGGCCCTCCAGCCAGCGGACTGACCCGTCGTGGAGCAGGACCCGGTACTCGACGGCGAGCTCGCCGACCGTCTCCACGGCGTTCGAGATCGCGGCTTGCGTGCGGGCGGCGTCCTCGGGCAGGACGCGGGAGAAGAACGAGGAGAGGGTGCCGTCGAACTCGTTCGGGTCGATGTCGAGCATGGCGAACAACCGCTCGTCCCAGTCCACCTCACCGGTGGGCACGCGCATCTCGAACGACCCCACGTTGGCGGCGGACAGCGCCAGGTCGAGCCGTACAGAGGTGCTCAGCGCACGCGCGTTGTCGAAGGCGACGCCCGCCCGACGGCCGATGTCCTCGAGGACGGCCACGGTGGCGGCGGCCGGCAGCGCCGCACCACGGCCCAGGGACAGGGCGCCGACGGTCGCTCCGCGTGCGACGAGCGGCACGATCACGCCGGTGCGGACGCCGCTGGCAAGCACCTTCTGGACGAACTCGTCGTCGTCGGGAGCCACCGCCTGCAGGAGCGCTTCGTCGATGGCCGGAAGCTCCTGGGTGGTGCCGGTCACGATGACCTTGCCCGCCCCGTACGGCTGGTCGCGGGTCACCCGGAACCGGCCGAACAGCCCGTTGAGGACGGGCTCCGTCTCTCGGTCCCGGTGCCGACCCGAGGCCAGGTAGATGCCCCCGGTCGCGTCGACCAGGTGCAGCATGGCCCAGTCGCCCAGCAGGGGGATGACGGCATCGAGGACCGCCTCGGCCAGGCTGGCGATGCTGCGGTCGGCCGCGAGCCGCTCGCCCAGCAGGGCGAGCACCCGGCTCCGAGCCTCTGCCTCCTGGAGCTGGTGCAGCGCGTTGGACCGCGCGACCGCCTGCGCCGTCTGGGCGGCCAGTCCCGCGAGGTAGAAGCGGTCCAGCTCGGAGAACAGCCGAGGGAGAGCCCACGTGAAGCGCAGGGCCCCCACCGCCTCACCGACGACGGTGAGCGGCACGGCGGCGATCGCCACCGCCTCGGGCTGCACGTGTGCGAGGTACGGGTAGAGGGCGTCGCGGTCGGCCTTCCCGCTGATGAACACCGGCGCTGCGCTGCGGATCGCGTCGGTGGACGGTCCGTGCGGCCCCGTGGGCTCGAGGTCGTAGGTGTCCTGCATCCCCACGTCGGACCCGAGCGTGAGGACCGCAACCGCTCGATCGCCACGCGGCCGAGTCATGGTTCCGCCGGTGGCCCCGAGCGCTGCCCGCCCTTCAGCGACGGCGATCTCGGCGATCTCCTCGAGCGTGTCGGCAGCCGCAAGCCCGGACGACACCACCTGCAGCTGCGCTGCCAGCGCCGTGAGACGCGCCCACGTCTCCTGATCATCGAGCGCCTGAAGCATCCGTTCCTCGAAGTGCGCGTACTCCAC
>JAODNB010000048.1 GCA_025464795.1 Frankiales bacterium | reverse complement strand
GCCACTACCCGCACCCTCTTGGCCCGTGCACCAGCCAGGGCCGCGTTCGCCTGCACACGCAGCCCAGTGATGACCTGCGGGGTGGGCCACGTCAGCGTGAGCGATGGGTCCTTGTCGCCGGCTGCTGCTCGCCATCCTGTCCCGAGGTCGCCGTCGACGACCGTCCCCGGCCGCGCCGCAGGGGACAAGAGCGCTGAGGACGACGCCGTGACTGTGACACCTGTCCCCGCATCGAGCAGCGCATCAAGAGCTTCCCCTGCAACGGGGACTGCGACGGCAAACGCCGTGTAACTGCCACGACCCTCGAGGTGCAGCGTACGGTCCAGGCGGCTCGTCTCGGGGCCGAACCGGGCAATCGTGCTGGAGCACAGATTGTCGGTGAGCAGCTGATAGCTGGCCGGGCGAGCTCCTTCCTCGGCGTCAAGCGCGATGACGGGGGTGCCGTGGCCCAAAGGCGTGTCGAGGGTACGAGTCACCTGCAGGTCGGGCAGCCGAACGTCCGCTAGGCCGAGGTAGCCGAAACCCGTGCCCTTGGTAGCCGCAACAGAGATGGTCAGGGTCGCGGTTCTGCCCTTGAGCCCTGTCACCGCGACGGCCTCGCTGGGGGCAGCGACGGGCAGGACCACGGAGGCTTGGTCTGTGGTGATGCGCACCTGGGTGACCTCTTTGCCGCCGGTACTCGCGTCGAAGCGGACAGTGAGGCCACTGACCTCGCGGGGTGTGTCGAAGCGGAGGGACCAGGACGCCTTTGCTACGTCCTTGCCGATGTTGGACCGCCAGCTGGACAGGGGATCTGCGTCCACGGCTGCCGTCGGAAGGTGCTCTCCGCGGGCACCGCCGAACGCATCAGGGTCCGAGGCGCTCGACGACGCCTCGACTGATCTTGCTCCAATTAGCCGGGCGACGGTCTGCTTGCCGTTCTCTCCTGGGAGCACGTAGTCATGCGCGCGTGCTTTCACTCGATATGGGTCGGACTGGGTCAGCGTCGGGGAGGTGCTCTCGTTCTGGGCACCACCGAAGAAGACCTCGCGGCGCTTCAGCCCATCGGTGAGGAGCGAAGGCGCGTCCCGCAGGGCCTTCGGTACGTCCGCCTCGAGCACGGCCGGACGACCCTTCAGCAGGAACCGGTCATCCAGTGGGAGCAACGACTCCGGTCCCCCAGCGACGCGGACCGCATCCGACAGACGGGACAGCGCAGCGACCGGTGTCTGCCGCTGCACCTCGTAGACCTCAACTGCCGGATAGGACACTTCGAGCCCCTCGTCGACGTAGCCCGAGAGGTTGCCTCCTCCAACCAGTCCTCCGAAGCTCTGCACCCGTTGGATGCCCGGGGAACCGACGATCGCTTCGTGAACCAGCAAGGGGCGGCTCGCCAAAGCTGCCCCGTAGGCCAGGTCGTTGCGCACGACGAGGTAATGGATGCCGGCGCGTGCGAGGTCGTCAGCCAGACCGATCGACGGCGTGCCCGTCGCCAACCGTTGCTCAATGGCATCGAGGTAACGGATCGTCCCACCAGGAGTCAGCGGCACGGCTCCGCGGACGGCCCAACGGGAGTGCGAGAGCACTTGAAGCGGCTCGTCGTTGGTGCTCCCCCAGAGGTACTCCGGGAACGCCGAACCCGGGAGGAGGAGCGCACTCCCCTCGAGCTGGTGCTGGTCCAGCCAGGAGGCCGTCTGCTTCCAGTAGCCCGGGATCTCGTCGAACGGGTGGCGAGGAGCCAGCCCCGTGGTGAGAACAGGTAGGGCGGCGCCGACTACCGCCGCGATCGCTGCGGCCTTCACGGCCATCGGCAGGAACCGGACGGGGGACGGGCGGGCCGCAGCGAGGTGGACGAGCCCGAGCACGATCGGGATGCGCAGCACCACGTCGAACTTGTGGACGTTGCGGAAGGGTGCGAGTGCGCCGTCGAGCAGATCGCGCTCGGTGCCCGCGAACAGACCGGTGAAGTCCCCAGTGTGGCCAGCGGTGACGGCAGCCACACCGAGCAGGAGGCAGAGGATCAGCCACTGCCGCTCCGGCAGGTCCCTGCGGGTCAGACCGACCAAGCCAGCCGCGAGAACGAGGACCGAGTAGAGGATGGCCGTCCCGGAGATGAGCAACGCCAGGCCCAGCGGCCAGGTCGCGCCGTGTGGGCCGCTGACGTAGGCGACCCAGTCCGACGTCCCCCGCAGCGCTTCCACGAGCGACGTGACCGAGGTCGTGATCGACGAGTTCTCGATGTAGTCCAGGAACGGCGGGCTGTACTTCCCCAGAAGCACGAGCGGGACCACCCACCACAGCGTCGCGAGGGCCAGGCAGGCGAACCACCAGCCGAGCAGACTGCTGCGGCGTGGCCCGCGAGCCCGAGTGAGCAGCCACAAGATGGCAGGGGGCAGAGCGGCCAGAACCGCCGCGGCGTTGACAGCTCCCATGCAGAAGACCGCGAAAGCGGACCGTGCCGCGGCTCGGCGCGTGGACCCCTCGCGCGATCCCGTGACCAGCGGGATCAGGACCCACGGCGACAAGCAGTACGGCAAGGCCTCGACGGAGATCGGACCGAGGGTGGACAGCACCCGTGGGGACAGCGCGAAGGCCAGTCCCCCGATCACCCGGCTGAACGGGGAACCGATCTCCAGGCGCTCGGCGAGCTTGACCATCCCGAGGAAGGCAAGTGAGAGCAGCAGCCCCCACCAGAGGCGTTGCACGACCCAGTCGGGCAGACCCACGGCATGCCCGAGCAGGAAGAAGGGCCCCATCGGGAACAGGTAGCCGTAGCTCTGGTTCTGGGTCTGCCCGAAGTCCCCGGAGGGGTCCCAGAGGTGCAGGGCGTGGCTGAGGAAGCGTGCGGGGTCAATCGTGAGGTCGAGCTTGGTGTCGCCGACCAGCTGGTAGGGAGCCTGCTTCAGCGCAAGGGCGAACAGGCCTGCGCAGATCGCGAACAGCCGCAACCGGAACGCTGCCCTGCCGTTCGACACAACTCCCTCTCGCTGGTCCCCTTCACTGCACTCTAAGACGGCTACTGCTTCTGCAGCGGGAACGGCAGCGGGTAGTACGTCGGGTCGAGCCCGGTGGGCTGCTCGAAGAGCTTGACGGCAGTCGCCGGCGTGGCCTTCACGCCGGTGCGCACCCAGCCGTCAAGGGTCGCGATGAGCCCCGTCTGCTCGGTGTCCGTGAAGTTGCAGTGACCGGCGCCGTAGGGCGCAGGGGCGGCGTATGTCGCCGGGGGCTTGGTGAAGAGCTGGGTCAGCTCGCCGGTGCTCTTGGTGGCGAAGAAGCGGTCTCCGAGGACGCGCTCGTTCTGGGGGATCACGAGCGGGTCCTGCTCGTCGTGCAGGGTGACGGTCGGGTGCGTGACCTTGCCGGTGGTCTCACCCTGCGCCTTGGCCTTGTCCCGCGCAGCGCTGTCGACCTCAGGCCGAACGCCGTCCTTGAGCGTCTTGAGGAGGGCGTCGAGGTCGCCGCCGTAGCTCTTGACGGTCTGGCGGTCGGCGTCGGTGACGGCGGCTCCGAGGTCGACGCCGCTGATGTCGAGCCCCTGACCGCCCACCCGCGTCGCGAACTCCTGCTGCCCGAAGGTCGAGAAGCCCAGGTCGGTGATGATGGCCTCAGCCTTGGCGCTGATGCCCGAAACGGCGTCGTGTCCGTCGTACGTCTTCGTCTGCGTCGCCAGGTGCGCGATCGTCGCGATCGCGACGACCTTCGCCGTCCCGCCGCCGGCGACGTCAGCTGCCGTCTTCTCGACCGCTTTCGCGGCCTGGGCGAAGGCCGCGACCGACTCCTGGGACGACGCGTAGTTCGTGATCTTCAGGGTGGGGTCGATGAGGGTCTTGACCATGTACGCGATGGCGAGCGCGCCGTCGAGGTTCTCCGTCGTGCCGGCAACGGCGCCGCACTCCGGCGCTGCACCGCTCACCCAGTCGGGGTGCTTCTCGCTGATCAGCTCGGTGATGAGGCCGCCGAGCGAGGCCCCCCACACGTAGGTGCGCCGGGGCTTGCCGACGTTCCTCAGGAACAGGTCCCGCAGCTGCTCGCCCGCCTTGACCCCGTCCTGCACGGCCCAGCCGTTCGTGGCGTAAGCCGAACCCGCAAGGGCGTAGCCCTTGGCCAGCAGCGCCTGCGCGGCGCCGGCGCTCGGAGCGTCGTCGGCGGCGGTGTTCACCGGAGCGAAGTCGGGCGGCGCCGGGATCGCCGTGCGGTAGCCGTGCGACCAGAGCAGGAGCGTGCCGTTCCAGGTGGTCGGCATCTCGATCTTGTACGCCGCCCCGTCGATCACGCCGTTGCAGCTGGCGCCGCAGGAGGTGAAGGCTCGTGGTGAGACGTCGCCGTTCAACGCCTTCTTGGACCCGCCGGAGCCAGAACTAGACCCGCAGGAGGCGAGTCCGAGCGCGGTCACGGCGAGGACGACGGCTGTACGTGAGAGGAGCATGTCTGCAACGTATGCACATCAGCGCAGAAGTCCGGCGCCGCCACGCGAACATGGCCCGGAAGGCCTAGGGACAAGCCACGACAACCCGGGCAATCACCGGGTCAGCTCAGAAGCCGGTTCGCTCTCGGGCTCGCGCGGCGCAGGCAGGAAGACCTCCCGCCCGACGGCCCTCGGACGTCGGACTCGACGGCTGACGTGGGCTGCGAGGAAGCAGATCAGCGCTCCACCGCCGAAGGCCCAGGGCGCTCGGTGAAGCCGGATGACCTTGGCGCGAGCAGACTTGGCCTCAGCGACCAACCGGGCGGCGTCGGCGGCCACCGGGGCCGCGCTCTCGACGCGCAGCAGGTCCACCTTCAGCCCGCCGAGCCGGCCCGTCGTCTGGGCCCACACGTGCGGACTGCTCGCTCCGCCGACGAGGGAGCCGGTCACGGGCTCGACGTACAGGGTGCTGTCGGCGTTCTCGTACCACTCGTGCGCCGGAATGCTCGGCACCTCGGGGTGCCCTACCCACGAACCGGGCACGGCCAGGAAGATCGGCAGGATGCCCAGATCGGTAGCGGGAACCGGACGGCGGAACACGTAGGTCGAGAGCCCGTCGATCGTCTTCTGGCCGGCGTAGACCAAGGGCACCGCGCGCTTCGCGGTCACGTCCCAGATCGTGTAGTCGCGCTTCTGGGTCCCGAAGGGCAGCTTGAACAGGTGCGCGGTCGTGCCCAGGGTGTCGCCCTGTGCGCCGGGCCGACCGACCCCGGTGCTGCGGTCGAAAGCATGCGTCAGCGTTGAGCTCGGGAGCTCCTTGGTGCTCCCACCGGAGGCGAAGGACTGGGTCTGCACCTGGTCGTAGGACGCGACCGTGCTCGAGCCTGCCGCGATGCCGTTCACCTTGTGGGTCGTGATGCGTGAGTCCTGGACGAACGTGCCCTGCACCGAAGCGCCCGTGGTCGTGTCGAGGAACGTCGCGGCTCCGCTCGCGCGCAGGCGGCTGTCCTGGTCGAGCGGCGCCTTCAGCAGCAGCGGCGTCAGCAGAACAGACGCGCCTGCGGCGACGACAGCCAGCGCGCCGGTCGCCGCAAGCAGCCTCGGAACGACGGTCGCGGCCACCTCATAAGCCTCGGATCGGACGAGCCGGACCACCATGGTCAGGAAGGACTAGTTCTTCTTCACGACGAGCAACAGGTTCCAGGTGCCCACTTCACGGACCAGCGGCACCCGCACGATCCAGCGCGCCCAGCTGGGGTGGTACCTCGGAAGCACCGCTACGACCTCCACGCCTCGCTGCTGGTCGAGCCAACGCAGCATCTGGGCCACCGACGTACGGAAGAGGCTGACTCCGTAGTCGTTCTTCGGGCGCCTTCCGTTCTTGCGGGCGTAGCGGTCCGCCGCACGGCGGCCGCCGAGGTAGTGCCAGGGGGCCGTCTCGTGGCCGCCGTTGGGCGCGAGCCAGTTGTTGTAGGACA
>JAODNB010000046.1 GCA_025464795.1 Frankiales bacterium | reverse complement strand
TCTGGGTGCACCTGCTCGCCGAGGCGCTCCGGAGCCGTTCCCTGGACGGTGTGCTCGAGCTGGTCGAGGGCGTGCGCTCGATGCTCGTCAAGGTCGATCCCCTGCGGCTGCCGCTGAAGGACCTCGCCCTCCTGCTCGCAGACCTGGCGGTGGACGTCCCTGATCCGCTGGACGTGGAGCTCGCGGTCCGGGAGGTCACGATGCCGATCTGCCTGGACCACCCGTTGGCTCACGAGGCGATGGCACGTTATGCCCGCTCGGTGCGCCCCGACGCGCCTTGGTGCCCGGACAACGTCGAGTTCATCCGGCGCATCAACGACCTGCAGGGCCGGGACGAGGTGTTCGACGTGCTGACGGCTGCGACCTACCTCGTCGTCGGTCTCGGCGACGTGTACCTCGGCGCTCCCGTCGCGGTGCCCATCGACCCGCGACACCGGCTGGTCACCACGAAGTACGACCCGGCCCGCACCTGGACGCCGCAGAACGCCGTCGGCATCGGGGGCGTGTACCTCTGCATCTACGGGATGGAGGGCCCGGGCGGCTACCAGCTCGTCGGACGCACCGTGCCGGTCTGGCGGTACGTGCCCGGCAGCGATGAGCAGCCTTGGCTCCTCAGGCCCTTCGACCGGCTGCGCTTCGTACCGGTGAGCGCCGAGGAGCTGGCCGAGCTGCGTAGCGGGAACCGACCGCTGACCACGGAGCCGGCGACGTTCCGGCTGTCCGAGGTGGCCGCCCTGGAGGCCGAGCACGCCCAGGAGATCACGACCTTCAGGGCACGCCGCGAGGCCGCCTTCACCGCTGAGAGAGAGGCTTGGGTCCGATGACGACCACGACCTGGACTGCCGCAGAGACCGCGTTGGAGGCCGCCCGCGAGAGCGGGTTGCCGGTCTTCCTGTCGACCGCTGCGCACGTCATCCCCGGCACGGGACCGCTCGCCGGCATCCCCTTCGCGGTCAAGGACAACATCGATGTGGCTGGGCTCCCCAGCACCGCGGCATGCCCTGCGCTGGAAGAGGTCAAGGCCACCAGCGCCTACGTGGTGCAGCGACTCGTCGACGCCGGTGCTGTGCCCGTGGGGAAGACGAACATGGACCAGTTCGCCACCGGCCTGGTGGGCACCCGCAGCCCGTACGGGATCCCGACCTGCGTGGACGACCCCTCGCGCGTCAGCGGCGGCTCGTCCTCCGGTTCGGCGGTCGCGGTGGCCAGCGGCATCGTTCCGCTGGCCCTCGGCACCGACACCGCCGGGTCAGGGCGGGTACCCGCTGCCTTCAACGGACTCGTCGGCGTGAAGCCGACACGCGGCCTCGTCTCGACCACCGGAGTGCTACCTGCCTGCCGGTCCCTGGACTGCGTGACCACCCTGACCCGTGATGTCGCCACGGCACGACTCGCCCTGTCGGTCATGGTCTCGTTCGACCCGACCGACCCCTGGGCTCGGGCGCGACCGGTGGCTCTCCCACCAGGTGTCGCCAAGGTCATGACGACGGTCGGCGTGCCCGTGCAGGTGCTGGACCTGGACGAGGAGACCCGGACTGCGTGGGACCGGGCCGTGGAGCACGCGCGGTCGCTCGGGCTCACCCTCGTCCCCGTCGACATCACGCCGTTCCTCGAGGCCGCGCTGCTGCTGTACGGCGGGCCGTGGGTGGCCGAGCGGTACGCAGCTGTCGGCCATCTCGTCGAGCAGGACGGTCCGCACCTCGACCCGACCGTGGCCTCGATCATCCGCGCGGGTGCGAGCCTGTCCGCCGCCGACGCCTTCCGCGCGTTCGACCGGCTGGCTGCGCTGCGTCGGCTGACCGAGCCGGTGTGGGAGCGGATCGACGCGCTGCTGCTGCCCGTCACTCCCGGCCACCCGACGGTGGCGGCACTTGCGGCCGACCCGGTCGGGGCCAACAGCCGACTGGGGACGTACACGAACTTCGTCAACCTGCTGGACCTGTGCGCGGTCGCTGTGCCGGCCGGCCGCCGCGATGACGGGCTGCCGTACGGGGTGCAGCTGGTCGCCCCGGCCTTCGCCGACGAACCCCTGCTCGACCTCGCCTCGGCCTGGTGCGGAGAGCCGGTGACCCCGCCTGCGACTGGGTCGACCGTGGTCGTCGTGGGAGCCCACCTGAGCGGGCTTCCCCTGAGCTCCCAGCTGGTCTCGCGCGGCGGGACCCTGCTGCGACGGTCCCGTACGGCCGCGAGCTACACGATGCTTCGGGTCCCGACCGGCGTACCTCGTCCCGCGCTGGTCCCGGGCTCGTCGTCGTACGAGGTCGAGGTGTGGGAGCTGCCGACGCAGGGACTGGGTGAGCTGCTCGAGCTGGTCGGGCCGCCGCTGCGCCTCGGTCAGGTCACCCTCGCTGACGGCAGCTCGGCGGTGGGCTTCGTCGGCGACGCGTCGCTGCTCCAGGGCGCGGAGAGGATCCCGGTCAGCAGCTGGCGCGACGCCTGAGCTCCGTCAGGCGGGCTCGGGCAGGGTCGCGACGTCCATCCAGTAGCGCGCGAGCTGCCCGACGCCCTCGCGGAGCCCGGCCAGGGCCGCCGGCTTGGTGACGTAGGAGTTGGCCCCACCGGCGTAGCTGGCACTGATGTCCTCTGGCCGGTCGGAGGAGCTGAGGACGACGACCGGGATGCGCGCCAGGGTGGTGTCCTCGCTCATCTCCTCGAGCACGTCGAGGCCGCCCTTCTTGGGCATCCGGAGGTCGAGCACGACCAGGTGCGGACGAGGCGCGTCGACGAACTCTCCCCGCTGGTGCAGGAAGTCCAGCAGCTGCTCACCGTCGGTGACGGTGGTCATGTCGATGCCGTCGCCGTGCACGTCCTGGAAGGCCCTCGCCGTGAAGAAGGCGTGGTCCTCGTTGTCCTCGGCGAGCAGGATGCGGGCGCGGGGCTTGGTGGGAGTCACGAGACCCTCTCCTTCTGGGGAACAGGCTCCGCCCAGGACAGCACGACGGACGGGGGCAGCACGATCCGGACGGTGGTGCCGGTGGGGGAGCTGGGAGGCGGTCCCTCGAGCGTGATCGTGCCGCCGAGGGACTCGACGATCCGCTTGCAGATGGGCAGCCCCATCCCGGTGCCGGGGATGTCGCTGCGCGCTGCGTCAAGGCGTTCGAAGACCTCGAAGGCCTTCTCGCGGTGGTGCGGCTCGATGCCTCTGCCGTTGTCGATGACGAGCAGGAGTGCCCCGCCGTTCGGGAGGGCTTCGGCCCGCACGTCGACGCGGGCGTTGCCCTGGGCGTGCTTGGCTGCGTTGTCGATGAGGTTCGTGAGCAGCTGGCGGGCACGGAGCTCGCTGACCCACACGACCGGGAAGGCGCCCTCCTGGTGCAGGACGCAGGCGGGGTGCTGCGCCCCTACCTCCGTGATGACCGACTCGGCAAGGGCTCCGACGTGCACGGCTTGGGACGCGGGCTCGCTGCGACCGATGCGCGAGAGCTCGAGCAGGTCGTGGATGAGGCTCTGCATGTAGAGCGCGTTCACGGAGATGCGGTCGAGGTAGTGCTGGCCGTCGCCCTGCAGCTCGCCGCTGTGCTCCTGCGCGAGCACGTCGAGGTAGCCCAGCACCGAGATGATCGGGTTGCGCAGGTCGTGCGACACGCTGTAGACGATGGTCTGCAGCTCCGCGTTCGCTGCCTCGGCAGCGCTGCGGCTGCGGGCCTCCTGCTCGAACAGCCGGCACCGCTGCAGGGCCAGGTCGACGAAGGTCCCGACGCGATCGAGCAGCGCGAGCTCCGCGGAGCCGAAGACCGGAGCGAAGGTCCCGGCACGCACGACCAGCCAGCCGTCGTCGAGCTTGCAGGCGAACGCGGACGCGTCCACCACGACCAGGGTCTCGTCGCGCTGCACGAGCTCAGCGTGCAGCGCGGCGACGTCCTCGTCCGCCATTCCCTCGCTGGACAGGGCACCACCGGAGGAGGCGATCAGCGCAGCACCGCTGGCGCCGAACAGCTGTCGCATCGCAGGCACGATGTTCTGCGCGAGGTCCTCGACCGTCACGGCGGTCATCAGCCCACGCTCGACGGTCGCCAGCTCGACCAGGTCGGAGGCGCGCCAGGCGGTCCGCAGCCAGTCAGGGACGACGAAGGCGAGCACGAGGAGGCAGATGCCGACGACACCGATGACGGTGCTCACGACCTGGGCAGTGGACTCGCTGCTGCTCGATCCGCCGCCCGAGACAAGTGCGGCGGCGACGACCACGGCTCCTGCTCCGAGCGAGCTCATCCGGTGGCGTACGACCGAGGGCTGGTTGCGCCCTGCGCGCCAGAGCCCGAGGGCGCTGAGCAGCGAGAGCACGCCCCAGCTGACGATGACCACCACGACGTACGCCTGGAACTGCCCCGACTGCGGCTCGCCCGGCCGGGGGAACGTCGGCAGGGCGAGCGTCCACCCGATCTGGGCGACCGTGAGCAGCACCGCAGCGCGGTGCCACCGATCGCTGACTGCTCGAAGAGCATGAGCGAACCGGACGAGGAGGTAGGGCACCAGCAGCAGGACGCTGATGAGCACCACCGAGTATGCGTGTCGGGCGAAGGACCCGTCATCGGTGACCTGCAGCTGCCCGACAGCGATGATGAGCAGCAGGATCGAGAACATCGAGAGGGCTGTGCCCGTCGCCGCACTGCGGGCCCGTCGGTAGCGGCGAGTGAGCGAGACCACGGCCGCGATGAGGACAACAGCCTCGAGCCCTTGCGCCACGTAGAGGTAGCCGGGGTGCAGGTCGCTCATCGGACGGGCACCTCCGACTGCCGGGCCGCAGGGATGACCACCTGGGGAGCGGGGACGAGCTCCGCCCAGGTCGCTTCCTCGGGCGGCACCGCCTCGCCCCACAGGAACCCCTGTCCGTGCTGCACACCCAGCGACTGGAGCTGCTCGAGCTGAGCCGATGTCTCGACGCCTTCAGCCAGCACGCCGAGCCCCAGCGCGTCGGCCAGGGCAGCGATGGCCCGGACGATCGCGACGCCCGGCCCGTCGGCGACGTCGAGCACGCGGACGAAGGAGCGGTCGATCTTCAGCACGTCCACGGGAAGGCTGAGCAGGTAGGCCAGGGACGAGTACCCCGTGCCGAAGTCATCCACTGCGGTGCGGATGCCGGCTTCGCGCAGCTGCCCGAGGACCGCCCCGCTGACCCCGACGTCCTCCATGACGACCGACTCCGTCACCTCCAGGCAGAGCAGCTCAGGGGCGAGGCCGCTGTCGCGCAGCGCCGAGGTGACGGTCTGGACGAGGTGCGGCGAGCTCAGCTGGCGCGCGCTGACGTTGACCGCCACGGTGAGCGGCTGGTCCGCCGGTCGACGCCGGTTCCACGCGGCGGTCTGGTGGCAGGCCTGGACGAGTACGGCCTCGCCCAGCGCGACGATCGCTCCAGACTCCTCGGCGTAGGGGATGAACAGGTCCGGCATGAGCAGCCCCTTCTGGGGGTGCAGCCAACGCGCCAGCGCCTCGCATCCGATGACGCGCCCGCTCCGCAGGTCCAGGACGGGCTGGTACCACGCCGAGATCTCCTCGTTGACGAGGGCGAGGCGCAGGTCGTGCTGCACCTCCAGACGACGTGTGGCGCGGTCGCGCATGGCCTCGTCGAAGATCTCGTAGCGGGCGCGGCCGTTCTCCTTCGCGCGGTACATCGCCGTGTCCGCGTCGCGGATCAGTGACTCCGCGTCGACCGAGTCCCCGGCGCCGGCCAGGGCCACACCCATGCTCGTCGTGACGGGGAGCTCCTGGCCCTCGACCGCGAAGGGAGCCTCCAGCTGTCGGGCGAGCCGGTCGACGATCTCGAAGAGCTGGTCCTCGCAGGTGACCTGCTCGCACACCAGCACGAACTCGTCCCCGCCGAGCCGGGCCAGGGTGTCCGTCGGTCGGAGCACTGCTCTGAGGCGACCCGCCACGGCGATGAGGAGCTGGTCCCCGGCGGCGTGGCTCATGCTGTCGTTGACCCACTTGAACCGGTCGAGGTCCATGAACACGACGGCCACCGAGGCGCGGCGGGTGTTGGCGAGCGCGCGGTCGAGCCGGTCGAGCAGCAGCGCCCGGTTCGGAAGACCGGTCAGGGCGTCGTGCAGAGCCTGGTGCGCGAGCGCGTCCTCGGCGACCTTCTGCTCGGTGATGTCCTGCACGGTGCCGACGACGCGCAGCCCCTCGGTGGCATCGCTGACGCTGGCTCGGCACTGCAGCCACCGCAGCTGCCCGTCGGGGCGCACCAGTCGGTGCACGAGCACCACGGGCTCGCGGCTGGCGGTCCACCCCGAGAACAGCAGCGACAGCTCCTCGCGGTCCGGTGCGGGTACGAGGTCGGCGTACAGCTCGAAAGCCTCCGCAGAGGGCGGGACCGCGAGGAGGCCGGTGACCGCGTGCATCTCGTCCGACCACTGGACCTCGTCCGCGGTGACGTCCCACTCCCAGCTCCCGAGGTGCGCGAGCCGCTGAGCGTCGACGAGCTGGGCCTCTCGCTCCGCGAGCGCGTCCTGCGCGAGCCGGCGCTCGGTGACGTCGGTGAGGTTCACCACCGAGCCGCCGGGGATGCCCGGGTCCCCGAGGGCCGCGACGCGGACCTCCACGACCCGGACCTGTCCGAGCAGCGAGCTGAGCTGCTGCTCGCCCAGCTCATGACGTTGGGCCGAGCGGAGCTGGGGCTCGAGCGCGCAGGCCGGCGGGCAGCGGTGGAAGTCGTGCAGGAGCCGACCGACGAGCAGCTCCGGACTCGCGCCGAGCAGGTCTGCGGCAGCCCGGTTCACCAGGCTCAGCCGACCGTCCTGGTCGAGCATGCAGATGCCTTCGGCCGAGGCCTCCAGGACGAGCTGCAGGCGGTTCGCGAAGACCGCCTGGCTCTGCTCCGCCGCCTGCCGCTTCGCCCGCTCGAACGCGAACACCACCGAGCGGCCGACGGCCTCGGGGCCGTGCTGGCCCTTCACCAGGTAGTCCTGCGCGCCGAGCTGAAGCGCCTGCCGGCCCAGCTCGTCGCTGTCCATCCCGGTGAGGACGACGATCGGGATCGTGGGATCGGCAGCCCGGAGCCGCTGGACGGCCTCGAGGCCCTTGGCGTCCGGGAGGGAGAGGTCGAGCACGACGCAGCGCACGTCCCCCACGCGCAAGCGGGCGGTGGCGGCTGCCAGGGTCCCGAGGACCTGGACGTCGAGGTCGGGCAGCAGCTGCTCCCGCAGGCGCCGGCGGACCAGGAAGGCGTGGTCGGGGTCGTCCTCGACCAGCAGGATCACGCCGGAGGCAGTGGAGCCGTTGAGTGACACTGCTTGCACAGTGCGTGACGTCATAGCTGCCTCGGGTAGCGGTGGGGGGTGATCCGATGCTGCAACGAACCGTGTCTGTCGCCAATAGTCCGGTGTGACTACGTTGAGCCCGATTAGCGACCTCGGTCAGGGCTCCGGGACGAGGCTGACACCCCAGGTCAGGGACAGCGCCTGGCCCGGCGAGAGCCGATCGAGGTCGACACCGGAGGCGAGCGCGTTCGCCGGTGAGGTCATCGGCTCGAGGGCAACTCCACGGCGCCGGCGGTCAGCAGGCAGGGTGTCTCCGGTGAACACCTGCAGGTAGCGGTAGCCCGGTCCCGCCCACAGGTTCAGGACCACGCCGTCCGGCCGGGCCAGGCGGGCCACGGTGCGACCGTCCGCGCCGCGCCGCAGACCGCCGTACCCCACGTCGATCACCTGGTCGCCGATCCTGCGCGGCACCCGGAAGTCCTCGCTGCCCGCGACCGGCCGCTGCTCAGTCGGTAGCCCCCGAGCATCCACCGGGATCAGGGTGTCGCCCGGGACCTCGAGGACGCACTCGTCGACCAGCCCACCACCTGCAGACAGGTAGGGGTGCGCGCCTGCCGAGATCGGGCAGTCTCGAGCGCCGAGGTTCGTGACGGTCGTCGTGACCGAGAGGCTGCCCTCACCCACGACGTACGCGATCTCGCACAGCAACGGGAAGGGCCACCCTGGCTGGGGGTGCAGCAGGTGACGGAGCGTCGCCCGGTCGACCCGAAGGTCGATCAGCTCCCAGCTCGCCCAGCGGGTGAGGCCGTGGATCGCGTTGTGGTGAAGCGGTTCGCTCAGCGGGAGCTGGTAGTCCTTGCCCTGCCAGGAGTACTGGCCGTCAGCGACCCGGTTCGCCCACGGCAGCAGGGTCTGGCCGCGACCGCCGCTGCACATCTCGTCGGCCTCGAAGCCGTCGAGCACCTCCACGTCGCCGACGCGGAAGGTCCGAATGCCCGCGCCGACCTCGGTGATGACGGCCTCGGTCGTGCCGTGCCGGAGGGGGAACTGCTGCCCGGAGGGATGGACCGTCACGTCTGGCCCAGGATCATGACGGCCAGGCGTAGTCCGCCAGCGCCCGCAGCTGTGCGGGCCCCGCTTCCTCGACGGTCCACAGGCTCGCGCCGACGCTGCCGCCACGACGGGCGGCGTCCAGGAACCGCAGGGTCTCGGCGCGGCTCGGAGTGCCGCGCCGGCCCCCCTCGGGACCCATGTCGTAGCCCTGCCCGACCGGAGCGACCGGGAGGTACCGGCGCAGCCGCTGCAGCGACTGCTGCACCAGCGCCCCGGGCTCGTTGCACGACCAGTAGACCATCGGCGCGAAGACGTCGGCGTACGGCACGAACGCCTTGTACGGGTAGCTCAGCCGCAGGTCGCTCGGTCTCGGGACGGTCGCCACGACGGGCCGCTCGCCGGCGTACGCGCGGACCATCGACAGGTAGAAGGCAATGCGTCGCGCGCTGACGTGCGTTCCCTCAGCGGCGGTCTCCAGATCCGGGGAGAACGCATCGACACCTGCGGCGAGGGCAGCGTGTGCGCGCCGCGCATCGACGACCGGGTCGGACAGGAAAGGGAAGTCCCAGGCGACCACAGCGAGCCCGTGGGCGTGCGCCTTCGTCACGAGTGCGCTGAGGAACCGGTTGCCGTAGTAGCCCTGCCGGGTGCCCCCCGTGCGGATCCAGAGGCTGCGAACGTGGGTTCGGCGCGCCGTCGCGATCAGACCGTCGACATCGACCGGGGTCGCACCGAAGGGGGTGACCCACAGGCCCTTGCCCCTCACTGCCTCGAGGTTGGCTGCCTTGCGCGCCACCGGGAGCGGCGCGGGCAAGGCCGCCTCTGCGACGGCCGGGGCCCCGAGCGGACGACCCGGTCCACCGGGGGTCTGGCGCCTGACCGGGCAGCCGGTGAGGGGAGGCGCGGCCGCCAGCGGCCCGGGGCGGGTCGGCCTCTTCTTGTTCACCACCGGCTTCTGCACGACGACGGGAACCGGCGGAGTCGGCCTCGTCGTGGGGGTGCTGACGGCAGCCGCGGGTCGCTCGACGACGAGCCGGGGCTCGGGCGCGGCGCTCGCTGTGAGGACGCCGGTCAGGGCAACAGCGAGTGCGGTGCACCCCACCAGCAGCTCGGTCGACCTCATCACACCACCAGTGTGCCAACCGAACGGCTCGCTCGTACGAACCTTGGACGTGCAGAGATGGGACAGTTACGTCGCGATCGGGGACAGCACGACCGAGGGGCTCGAGGACCTGCACGACGACGGCGGCTACCGCGGCTTCGCGGACCGGCTCGCCGAGCACATCGCCTCAGCTCAAGGGTCGCTGCTCTACGCCAACCTCGCGGTGCGCGGGCGCAAAGCGGCAGAGGTACGCCAGGAGCAGCTGCCCGTAGCGCTTGAGATGCA
>JAODNB010000037.1 GCA_025464795.1 Frankiales bacterium | reverse complement strand
GCGATGACCTCGAACATGATGCGGACCTCGGCGCGGGCCAGGTTGGCGCCCAGGCAGAAGTGCGGACCGCCGCCGCCGAACGCGATGTGCTCGTTGTTCTCGCGCTTCACGTCGAAGGTGTCCGGGTCGTTCAGCGCGGTCGCATCGCGGTTCGCGGCCGAGTAGTAGATGGCCACCCGGTCACCAGCCTTGATGGTCTGACCCCCGAGCTCGTAGTCCGACAGGGCCGTGCGCTGGAACTGCATCACCGGCGTCGCCCAGCGGACGATCTCCTCGACGGCCGTCTCGTACGGGCGCTCCTTCTTGAAGACCTCCCACTGGTCGGGGTGGTCGAAGAAGGCCTGCATTCCGTGGCTGATGGCGTTCCGGGTCGTCTCGTTGCCGGCCACCATCAAGAGCATGAAGAAGACGTCGAACTGCTCCTGCGTCAGCGCGGTGCCGTTCACGTCCGCGGCAAGCAGCTTCGTCGCGATGTCGTCCATCGGGCACTCGCGGCGGGAGGCAGCGATGCCGTCGGCCATCATGTACATCTCGCCGGAGGCCACCATGGCGTCGTCCGGGGAGGTCCGGAACTCCGGGTCGTCGAAGCCGATGAGGCGGTTCGACAGGTCGAACACCTCACTCCGCTGCTCCGGAGGCACGCCGACGAGCTCGCAGATGGCCAGCAGCGGCAGCTCCGCGGCGACGTCCTTCACGAAGTCACCGCTGCCCTTGGCGAGCGCCCGGTCGACGATGTCGTTGGCGAACTCGTAGAGGCGGGCCTCGAGGTTGCGGATGGTGCGCGGCGTGAACGCGCGCTGGACGATGTTGCGGTAGTCGCTGTGCTCCGGCGGGTCCATGTTGAGCATCAGCATGCGCGTCATCTCCAGGCTCGCCTGCTCCTCCTCCGCCGCGCCCGTGTGCAGCAGGGCTCCGTGCTCGTGGGACGAGAAGACCTCCGGAGTGCGCGAGACCTCCATGACGTCCGCGTGGCGCGTGATGACCCAGAAGCCCCCACCGGCGGTGCCGGGGTGGTCGTGCCAGAAGATGGGGGCCTCCTCGCGCATCGTGGCGAAGGCTTCGAGCGGCAGTCCGGCCTCGAAGGTGTCCGGGTCGATGAGGTCGATGTCGACGGGGCAGCGCGGCTTGTCCACGGGTGCGGTCATGACGGGGCTCCTCTTACGCGTTCGTGGAAAGACGGGGCAAGGAGGCAACTGCCTTCTCGTAGTCAGCCTTCATCGTGGCGATCACCTCGGCAACGGTCCGGACCTCTGAGAAGGAGCCGACCAGCTGCCCGATCGGCGTCCCCATCAGCTCCTCCTTGCCGGCCCGACGGATGCGGTCCTGCGCTTCGGCGCAGAGCATGAACTGCAGCGGCATGCCCAAGGGAGCGGGCGTCGACGGGTCGTCCCACGCGTCGGTCCACTCGGTGCGCAGCTGCCGCGCCGGCTTGCCCGTGTACGCCCGGGAGCGGACGGCGTCCTGCGAGCCGGCCTCGTGGAACTTCTTGTACATGATGTCGCTCTGTCCGCACTCGACCGTGTTGAGCCACATCGACCCGGTCCAGACCCCTTGCGCACCAAGGGACAGCGCGGCTGCGACCTGTCGACCGGACCCGATGCCGCCGGCCGCGAGCACCGGCCGCGAGATGGCGTCGACGATCTCGGGGACCAGGACCATCGTGGCGATCTCGCCGCTGTGCCCTCCGGCCTCGGTGCCCTGCGCCACGATGATGTCGACGTCGTTGGCCACCTGCTTCAGAGCGTGGTCCTTGCGCCCGGTCAGGGCCGCGACGCGGACGCCGGCCTGGTGCGCCTGCTGCACCACGTCGACCGGGGGCGGGCCGAGGGCGTTCACGATCAGCTTCACGTCCGGGCGCTCGAGGCTGATGGAGACCTGCTCGCGGGCCTCCGTGTCGTTCCACGACAGCAGGTCGCGCGTGGACTCCTCCCCTGACGGGAGCTTCGGCACGTCGTACTTGTCGAGCACCGACTCCACGAAGTCCCGGTGCTCCTGCGGGATCATCTTCTCGAGCATGTCGTGCATCTCGCCGACCTCCATCCCCGCGACCGCTTCGGTCTTCGCGGGCATGACGACGTCCACCCCGTAGGGCCGTCCGCCGATGTTGGCCTCGATGTAGTCGAGCGCCTCGCTCAGCTCCTTCGGCGTGAAGCGGACAGCGCCCAGGACCCCCAGGCCACCCGCCTTGCAGACCTCGATGACGACGTCGGGCTGGTAGTTGAAGGCGAACAGGGCGAAGTCGATCCCGAAGGAGTCGGACAGGTCGGTGCGCATCAGTGGTCCTGGGAGAGGATGAGGCCGGACGTGGGAACCCCTGTCCCTGCGGTGACGAGCACGTTCTCGACCGCTGGGACCTGGTTGTACGACGTGCCGCGGATCTGTCGGACGCCCTCGGCGATGCCGTTCATGCCGTGCAGGTAGGCCTCGCCGAGCTGCCCGCCGTGGGTGTTGATGGGGAGCCTTCCGCCGAGCTCGATCGCGCCGTTCGCGATGAAGTCCTTCGCCTCGCCGCGCTTGCAGAAGCCGAACTCCTCGAGCTGCTGCAGGACGAAGGGCGTGAAGTGGTCGTAGATGACGGCGGTCTGGATGTCGTCGGAGGTCAGACCCGACTGCTCCCAGAGCTGCTTGGCGACCAGCCCCATCTCGGGAAGACCAGCGATGTCGTCGCGGTAGTAGCTGACCATCGACTGCTGGCCCACCGCTGAGCCCTGGGCAGCGCCCGAGACGACAGCGAACGGCTGACCGAGGTCGCGGGCGCGCTCGACGGTGGTGACCACGAGCGCCTGACCGCCGTCGGTCTCCTGGCAGCAGTCGAGCAGGTGCAGCGGCTCGACGATCCAGCGGCTGCTCTGGTGGTCCTCGAGGGTGATGGGCTGCTCGTAGAACCAGGCCTTCGGGTTGGTCGCGGCGTGCTTGCGGTCCGCGACGCTGACCAGGCCGAAGTCGGCGGAGGTCGCGCCGTACTCGTGCATGTAGCGCTGGGCGAACATCGCGACCCAGGACGCCGGCGTCATCAGGCC
>JAODNB010000014.1 GCA_025464795.1 Frankiales bacterium | reverse complement strand
CCGTTGCGCTCGGTGAAGATGAAGCGCTTCATCTTCGGGTTCCAGCGCTTGGTCTGGTGACCGAAGTGGGCGCCGCTCTCGAGGAGCTGGCGCATGCTGACGACAGCCATGCGATTTCCTTTGTCCGGTTGTGCGCAGGGACCGGTTGGTCTCTGCCCTAGCGCCCTGGCTGCGTACCTGCCCTTGCGGGACCGGGGCACGAGGCCTGTGGTGAGCGCGCGAAGTCACACGGCAAGCCGCGTGCTGTGGACAAGTGTAGGCGATCCACAGATCTGGCTCCCTCCGGCACAGCGCGCCTCCGGAGGCCAGGCTTGCTCCTATGAGGCGCCTGGTCCTGCTGCTCGTCCTGCTCGTGATCCCCGTGGGTCCGGCTGAGGCAGCACCGCGGCCTGGCTTCCGCTGGCCGCTTGCGGGCCGTCCGGCCGTCGTTCGGGCCTTCGAACCGCCGCAGACCCGCTACGGAGCGGGCCACCGCGGGGTCGACCTGGCCGGCTCCACCGGTGAGGCCGTGCTGGCGGCGGGGCCTGGCCGGGTGACCTTCGCAGGCACCCTCGCCGGCCGGGGCGTGGTCACGGTGACCCACGACGGCGGCCTACGGACGACCTACGAACCCGTCACCGCCCGGGTACGGGTCGGCCAGCTCGTTCCGGCTGGGGCTTCCCTCGGGCAGCTGGGAGCCGGCCATCCCGGCTGCCGAGCCGCTGCCTGCCTGCACTGGGGGCTGCTGCGCGGCCAGACCTACCTCGACCCGCTGAGCCTGCTCGCGGCCCAGCAGGTGCGGCTGCTGCCGCTGGGCGAGGCCCCGCCGCCACCCACGACGGTCACCAGGGCACGGAGTGCTCAGACCCCTGGGGACAGTGACCGCTCGGTCCAGGGAGTGGTCGCCACCGCCGCCCTCCTCACCGGCGTGGGCCTGCTGCTGAAGCGTCCGCAACGGCCCGAACCACCGCCCGGAGGCACCCTGATCGACCTGCGTGCGGAGCGACGCCGCAGACGTGCGGCCTGATTCCAGGCAGGATGCGCCGGTGCGCACCACGCTGACCGTCTTCTGCTCGGCCGCTCCGCGGCCGCTCGACGCGGTGATCGAGCTCGACCCGGGCGACCGGGTGTCCGCTCTCGAGGTCGCGCTCACGGAGCTGCTGCCCACCGGTTCGGCTGGCCTCTGGCTGGGCTCCGTCCGGCTCGACGCCTCAGCCACAGTCGCGACCGCCGGGGTCGTGCAGGGCTGCGTCCTCGGGCTCGGCGGCCCGGCACCCGAGGGCGTCGCCCGCGGCGCCGGCGCGCAGCTGCACGTGGTCTCCGGGCCCTGCGCCGGCACGGTCTTCCCCTTGCCGAACGGCGACGCCGTCCTGGGAACGGGTGGCGATCTCGAGCTCCCCGACCCAGCCGCCGCCCGCCGGCACCTGCAGCTCCACGCCGGGCCGGCAGGCATCGTGGCGACCGACCTCGGCGCCGGTACCTCCCTGGCCGGGCAGCGACTGGCGGGTCCGGTCGCCGTCGGGCCTGCCGACCTGCTCGAAGTCGGCGACAGCCTCGTCCGGGTCGTGCCTCCCGGGGGGCCGTTGGCCGCCGTCACCGACGGTCCCGACCTGACCCTGTCGCTGAACCGGCCGCCGAGGCTCCGCCCGGCCCTCACCGTCTCCTCCGTCGAGCTGCCAGCTGCCCCCGTGCCGCACGTGGCCCGCAAGCTCGCGGTGCTCCCCCTGGCGCTGCCCGTCCTGCTGGGCGTGGTGATGGCACTGCTGCTTCACAACCCGCTGTTCCTGCTCTTCACCCTGATGTCTCCGCTGCTGGCGCTCAGCACCTGGTGGTCGGACAGGCGGGCCGGACGGTCCCAAGGAGCGACTGCCGTCGAGACGCACGTCGCCGCCCTCCAGGCCGCCGAGTCCGAGATCACCGCCCTCGCAGCTGCGGAGACCCGGGCACGGCGCGACGACTGCCCTGACGCTGCGGCCCTGCTCGTCACAGCGCAAGGTCCCGGTCCGCGCGTGTGGGAGCGCCGTCGCGGCGACGACGACAGCCTGCTGCTGAGGCTGGGGACGGGGGTGCTCGAGGCAACGAGCGTTCGCGTCACCGGCCCCGCCAACGAACGACGACCGAGCCAGCCGCTGCTCCACGACGTCCCCGTCGCCCTCTCGCTGCCGGACGTCGGCGTCGTGGGCATCGCAGGGCGCACTGCCCCGTCGAGGGCTCTCGGCCGTTGGCTCGTGGGTCAGGCCGTCACGCTGCACAGCCCCCGGGACCTCAGCGTGCTGCTGCTGGTCGACCCGTCGCGCGAGAGCTCCGAGGAGGACTGGGGGTGGCTGCGGTGGCTCCCCCACAGCGCGGGTCACGAGTGCCTCGCCCTGGTCGGGAACACCGTCGACTCGCTCGCGGCCCGGGTCGCCGAGCTGACGGCCCTCGTGGACGCGCGCAAGGCGACGGCACAGGACGTACGGGCTCAGCTGAACGCACGCCGTCAGTCCGACGTGCTCGTGGTGCTCGACGGCGCCCGTGGCCTGCGGGCCCTGCCGGGGATGGCCACGGTGCTGCAGGACGGACCAGCTGTGGGCGTACACGCGGTCTGCCTCGAGGAGACGGAGCGGCTGCTGCCGGAGGAGTGCCAGGCGGTGCTGACCTTCGAGGGGGACGCCCGCCTCACGGTCCGGCAGAACGGTGAGCCCACCTGCGCGGGCGTTCGCGCCGATCTCGTGTCCGCTGCGTGGGCCGAGGCCCTTGCCCGCGGTCTGGCGCCGCTGCGTGACACGTCCGCGGACAACGGGCAGGGCGTCGTCCCTGACTCCGCCCGGCTGCTCGACGTGCTCGACCTGCAGCAGCCGACCGGAGCTGCTGTTCGGGGGCGCATGGGCCGGACGACGGCTGCCGTTGTCGGCCTGGACGCGGACGGCCCGTTCACCCTCGACCTCGCCAGGCACGGCCCGCACGCGCTGGTCGCGGGGACCACGGGGTCTGGCAAGTCGGAGCTCCTGCAGACCCTCGTCGCGTCGCTGGCGGTCGCGAACCGGCCGGACGCGATGACGTTCGTGCTGGTCGACTACAAGGGCGGAGCAGCCTTCCGGGACTGCGCTCGGCTTCCCCACACCGTCGGCATGGTCACCGACCTCGACGGGCACCTCGTCGAACGGGCGCTGGCCTCACTGACGGCGGAGCTCAAGACCCGCGAGAGCCTCCTGGCTGCGGCAGGAGCCAAGGACCTCGAGGACCTCTGGGAGGCCGGCGGTTCACTGCCCCGTCTGGTGATCGTGATCGACGAGTTCGCCTCTCTCGTCGAGGAGCTTCCCGACTTCGTCCGGGGACTCATCGGCGTCGCCCAACGAGGCCGCTCCCTGGGCGTGCACCTCGTGCTGGCCACGCAGCGGCCCTCCGGCGTGGTCAGCCCGGAGATCCGGGCGAACACCAACCTGCGCATCGCGCTTCGGGTCACCGATGCCAGCGAGTCGCTCGACGTCCTCGACGCGCCAGACGCAGCGTCGATCGGCAAGAGCAGTCCGGGCCGCGGGTACGCCAGAACCGGCCATGCGTCCCTCGCCGCGTTCCAGTCGGCACGGGTCGGCGGCCGCAGGCCGGGTGCCGTGAACGACAACGCCCTCCCGGTCGAGGCGTTCGAGGTTCCCTGGCCGCGTGTCGGGGAGCCGTTGCCTGCTCCGAGGCGACTCGACCGCGAGCCGGAGGACGACCAGACTGACCTGCACGCCCTCGTGCTCGCGATCCAGGAGGCCTGCGTCGACCTCGACCCGCCGCGGCGCCCGTGGCTGGACCCTCTGCCCCCGGTGGTGACCCTCGGCGAGCTTCGTCGCGAGCCGCCTGCGGGAGGCGACAGCCTCCCGCCGATCCCCTTCGGGCTCGAGGACCTGCCCTCCGAGCAGGCCCGGCGGGTCGCGGTGCTGGATCTTGAGAAGGGCGGCCACCTGCTCGTTGCGGGCGCCGCTCGCTCGGGCCGGTCCACGCTGCTGCGCACCCTCGCCACCTCGCTCGCTGCGACCGTCCTGCCTTCGGACTGCCACGTCTACGGCATCGACTGCGGCAACGGGGCCTTGCTGCCGCTGGCCGAGCTTCCCCACGTCGGCGCGGTGGTCTCCCGCACCCAGGTCGAGCGGACCGACCGCCTGCTGACCCGCCTGTCCGAGGAGGTGTCGCGCCGGCAGCAGGCCCTGGCCGAGCGCGGCTTCGCCGACCTCGCGGAGCAGCGGGCCTCCTCCGCAGACCCGCTGCCCTACCTGGTGCTCCTGGTCGACCGGTGGGAGGGGTTCACCGGCGCCTTCGAGGACGTCGACGCAGGGCGCCTCGTCGACACCTTCCTCCGCCTCCTGCGCGAAGGCCCCGGTGCCGGGCTGCGGGTCGTCCTGACCGGGGACCGGAGCGTCCTGCTGGGCAAGGTCGCCAGCTCCATCGAGGACACGCTCTGCCTGCGGCTGGCCGACCGGAGCGACTACGCCCTCGCGGGGCTCTCGCCGCGCACGCTGCCCGAGGAGGTCCTGACCGGTCGGGCCTTCCGCGGCGACGTCGGCACCGAGGTGCAGATCGCCCTGCTCGTCGAGGACGACTCCGGGCCGGCTCAGGCCGCAGCCGTCGCCGAGCTGGCGGAGCACTGGAGGGGACGGCGGGTCGGTGGGCGGCTGCCGTTCCGCGTGGAGGCGCTGCCGATGCGCGTGACCGTGGCCGAGGTCGCCCACGCGGATGTGCCGACCGGTGCGCTGAGGACCTCGATGGGCATCGGCGGGGACGAGCTCGCCCTTCAGGCGGTCGACCTCGCGGTGCACGGCCCCGGTTTCACCATCGCGGGTCCGCCGCGGTCCGGGCGGTCGACAGCGCTCCTCGCCGCGGCTCAGGGCCTGCTGGCCGGCGGCACCGAGCTGGTCGTGCTCAGCCCACGACCCTCTCCGGTCCGGGCGCTCGACGGGACCCCCGGAGTGCTCCACGTCTCCGCCTCCTCGCAACCGGGCGCCGCAGAGGTCGCGGCGGCGCTCAACCAGGCCCGCGGCCCGCTCGCGATCGTGGTCGACGACGCCGAGCTGTTGCACGGAGCGGACGTCGACGACCTGCTGCAGCAGGTCCTACGCAACGGCAGGGACCAGGGCCACGTCGTCGTGCTCGCCGGTACCACCGATGAGCTCGGCAGCTCCTTCCGTGGCTTCACCGCCGATGCCCGCAAGAGCCGATCCGGTCTGCTGCTGTCCCCCGCGTCACACCTGGAAGGGGAGCTGTTCGGCGTTCGGCTCCCCCGGTCGGCGGCCTTCTCCGGTCCTCCGGGACGGGGCCTGCTCCTGCGCTCGGGGCAGCCGCTGCTCGTCCAGGTCCCTGTCTGACGCACGAACGCCGCCGACGCAGGGCGGGATGCGTCGGCGGCGCTGTGCTCGGGCGAGCGAAGGTCAGGCGAACTGGCTGGTCAGCCTCTGCTCGAGAGCGTCGTAGTCCTGGCCCGCGCCCTTGAGCGACAGACCGATGCTGTCCAGCGCTGCCTTCATCTGCCGGGCCGTCTTGTCCCAGTCGTGGAACAGGCCCTGGAAGGACGCCGACGCCGAACCGGTCCAGGTGTGCGACAGGTCGGCCATCTGGGTCGTCAGCTGCGCGAGACGCGCCTCGATCTCGTGCGCCTCGCGCGCGATCGTGCTGGCCTTCGCCGTCACGTCCCCGGTCGAGACCTTCACCTCGTACGCCATCTGGAGCTCCCTGCGGTCGGTGCCCCCGTCCGTCGAGGGCTGGGGACAACGCTAGGAAGAAGCGGGCCCTCGAAACGGGCCGACAGCGGATCTGTGGACAACGCCCACGGGGCGAGATCCTCGGCCGGATACCGCTCGCCTGCGCGCTTCCCGTACCTGCTAGCGATCTTTCGTCGCCACGGCGTACGGGAAGGGCTGGTCAGTCCTTCTGGTCGGCGAGCTTGCCGCGCAGCTGCAGGACGGCCTTCGTGTGCATCTGGCAGATGCGGGACTCGGTGACGCCGAGGACCTGGCCGATCTCGGCGAGCGTGAGGCCCTCGTAGTAGTAGAGGGTCACGACGATCTTCTCGCGCTCAGGCAGCGTGTTGATGGCCCGAGCGAGGAGGTACTTCGTCTCCTCCGTCTCGAAGGCAGCGACCGGGTCCTCGGCCTTGGTGTCCTCGAGGGTGTCGACGAGCGAGAGCTTGTCGCCCTTCTCGCCGCCGGCCGTGAGCAGCTCGTCGAGCGCCACGACGTTGACGAAGGAGACCTGGCTGAAGATCGTGTGGAGGTCCTCGAGCTTGATGCCCAGCTCCTCGGCGACCTCCGCCTCGGTCGGGGAGCGGTGCAGCTTGGTCTCGAGCGCGGCGTAGGCCCGCTCGACCTCACGTG
>JAODNB010000009.1 GCA_025464795.1 Frankiales bacterium | reverse complement strand
ACCCGCATCCCACCGCGCAAGCACGTACGGGACGGGCAGCTGGGCGAAGACGGCGGCAGCGACCCGAGGTGCTCGCAGCGGGACGACGAGCGCGTAGCCACCGGCGAGGACGGCGAGGACGCCCGTCGCGAGCGCGCCGTAGCTCTCCACTCGCAGCCCTTCTCCCAGACCTGCACGGCGCAGGGCCCAGGCGTCAAGGGCACTCAGCACCAGCGCGACCACCGCCACTGCTTCGGCGCTTGCCGTCAGCCCGCGGCCGGCGAGTGGGGCCGGTACTGCCGCAGCGAGGACCGTCAGGCCCACCAGGACAGCGGCGCGACCGCCCGCACCGAGGTGCCGGTAGGTGACCGCGGCGAAGACGAGGCCGGCGAGCGCGAGCAGCAGTGCGCCGAGCCCGAGCAGCGTGTTCTGCACCTGCTTCGGGCTCGTCTCCCGGTGTGAGGGTCGATCTGGGTCGACAGGTGCGGGCGCAGCCACGACTGCGTCTCCAGCCCGCAGCCGCGCGATCAGTCGCGTCCGCTCCGCCCGAAGGGCCTCGCGCTGGGTGTCGAGAGCCAGGAGCTGCTGGTCGACCTGCCACAGGCGAGCCGCGAGCGGACCGAGCAGCGGGAGCCCGCAGGCCTCGCACGAACCCGTGCCGGTGAGAGGGGCGGAGCAGTCGGGACACGCAGGCGCGGGAGCGATCATGGTCACAGGGTGCCGCGCTCGGCCTCCTGCGCCGTGAGTACCACTACTCAGTCACGGCCCTGGATGTCGCGGGTGTAGACCTTGTCGCCCACGTCGTCGAGCGCCTCGTCGCGGCGGTTCGCGATGATCACGTCGGCGCGCTTCTTGAACTCGTCGAGGTCGTGGACGACCTCCGAGTGGAAGAACTCGTCCCCGTCCAACGCCGGTTCGTAGATGATCACCGGAATGCCCTTGGCCTTGATCCGCTTCATCACTCCCTGGATGGAGGAGGAGCGGAAGTTGTCCGATCCGGTCTTCATGATCAACCGGTAGACCCCGACCGTCGACGGCTGGCGCTTGAGGATGTCCGTCGCGATGAAGTCCTTGCGCGTGGTGTTGGCCTCGACGATCGCGCTGATGAGGTTCTGCGGCACGTCCGTGTAGTTGGCCTGCAGCTGCTTGGTGTCCTTCGGCAGGCAGTAGCCGCCGTACCCGAAGGAGGGGTTGTTGTAGTAGTTGCCGATGCGGGGGTCCAGGCCGACGCCCTCGATGATCTGCCCGGTGTTGAGGCCGTGGGTGAGGGCGTAGGTGTCCAGCTCGTTGAAGTACGCCACCCGGAGGGCGAGGTAGGTGTTCGCGAACAGCTTCACCGCCTCGGCCTCGGTGGAGTCCGTCAGCAGCACCGGTGCGCTCTTGTCGATCGCCCCCTCCAGGAGGAGGTCGGCGAACCGCTGCCCGCGCTCTCCGCGGTCACCGACGATGATCCGGGAGGGGTGCAGGTTGTCGTGCAGCGCCCGGCCCTCGCGGAGGAACTCGGGGGAGAACAGGATGCTCGCGCCAGGGTGCTTGTCCCGCATGCGTGCGCAGAACCCGACGGGGATCGTCGACTTGATGACGATCGTCGCGGCAGGGTTGATCTCCACGACCTCGGCGATGACCGACTCGACGGAGCCGGTGTTGAAGTAGTTCGTCGTCTCGTCGTAGTCCGTGGGGGTGGCCACGATGACGAACTCGGCGCCCTCGAACGCCTCGGCGGGGTCGAGCGTCGCCGTTAGGTCGAGCGGCTTGGTGCGCAGGTAGTCCTGCAGCTCCTCGTCGATGATGGGCGACTCCCGACGGTTGATCAGGTCCACCTTCGCCGGGTCGATGTCCTTCGCCATGACCGTGTTGTGCTGGGCGAGGATGACCGCGTTGGACATGCCGACGTACCCGGTTCCGGCGACGGCGATGCGCGGGCGTGAAGTCATGACGGGCAGCCTAGACCGACCGTCACTACGCTGAACTCATGAGCGACTACTCCGTCTACACCCTCAGCGAGGAGCACCAGCTGCTCCGCCGGTCCGTGCGTCAGCTCGCTGAGGACAAGATCGCCCCAAGAGCTGCTGAGATCGACGAGTCGGGCGAGTACCCGTGGGACGTGCACGAGGAGCTCAAGCGTGCCGACCTGCTCGGTCTCCACATCCCGGAGCAGTTCGGGGGCGCGGGGGCGGACAAGATCGCCCACTGCATCGTCGTGGAGGAGATCGCGCGTGTGTGCGCGTCGTCCTCCCTCATCGTCGCTGCGGGCAAGCTCGGAACGATGGGCCTGATCCTGTCCGGCTCCGACGAGCTGAAGCAGACCTACCTGCCCCGGGTGGCGAGCGGCGAGATCGCCTTCTCGTACGCGCTGTCGGAGCGCGAGGCGGGGTCGGACGCGGCTGCGATGAAGACCCGCGCGGTCCGGGACGGTGACGGTTGGGTGCTCAACGGGTCGAAGACCTGGATCACGGGTGCTGCGGTCAACAGCCACTTCACGGTGATGGCCTCGACGAACCCCTCGCTCGGGGCCAAGGGCATCAGTGCCTTCGTCGTGCACAAGGACGACCCCGGCTTCTCGGTGGGTGCCAAGGAGCGCAAGATGGGCATCCACGGCTCACCGACCTCGGAGATCTACTTCGAGAACACCCGCATCCCGGGGAACCGCATCATCGGCGCCGAGGGCACCGGCTTCATCACGGCCCTCAAGACCCTGGACCACACCCGTTCGATGATCGGTGCCCAGGCCGTGGGCATCGCGCAGGGCGCGCTCGACCAGTCGATCGCCTACGTCAAGGAGCGCAAGCAGTTCGGCAAGGCTGTGGCGGAGTTCCAGGGCGTCCAGTTCCTGCTCGCCGACATGGCGATGAAGGTCGAGGCGGCCCGGCACCTGGTCTACGTCGCGAGCGCCGCCGCCGAGCGCGGCGACGCCAACCTCACGCTGCTGTCCAGCGCGTCCAAGACGTTCGCCTCAGACACAGCGATGCAGGTCACGACGGACGCCGTGCAGCTGTTCGGCGGCTACGGCTACACCCGCGACTTCCCGGTCGAGCGGATGATGCGCGACGCCAAGATCACCCAGATCTACGAGGGGACCAACCAGATCCAGCGCATGGTCATGGCCCGGGCTCTCCTGAAGTAGGGCCGTCGTCAGGGGGCGCACGCGCCGACGGCTGCGAGGTGGAACGCCCGGGCCGTCGAGCTCTCGAGGGCCACGCGCAGCACGTGGTCGCCGTGCGGCGCTCGGACGGTCAGGCTCAGGAAGCCGGGGCCGAGCACCGTCCCCACCTGCGAGCAGCGGATGCGCCACCGTACGTGCAGCAGCAGCCGATGCATCGCGGCGACCGTGACGGCTGGTCCGGGGTCGGCGGGCGGCCCGCCGTCCAGCTGCTGACGAACCACCCGAACGGGCAGGGGACCCTCGTTGGCAACGGTCAGGTCCACCGCCGCGAACCGCCGGTCGAGGGCGGGTTGGTCCTCCAGCAGCGAAGGCGCAGCGCTGACGACGCCGATCTTCAGCAGGCGTCCCTCGGCAGATGCCCGGTCGTCGTTGCGCTTGGCCAGGAGCATCGCCCCGAGGACGGCGACGAGCAGGGCCACGAGCACCGTTCCGCCCACGACCAGCACCACCTTGGGCACTGCCACCCGCGTGACCTCGGGTGCCGGTTCTCCGTAGGGCGCGCGGGGGTTGGTGACGGTGACCTCGGGGCGATCAGGCATGCAGCTGCTGTCGGGCCTGCTCGAGGACGCGGGAGGTGGCGAGGGTCTGCGCCTGAGGGGCGACGGTGCTGTCGCGGCGTCCTTCCCGAAGGCAGCGGGCGACCTCCTCGATCTCTCCGACGAACCCGGCCCTCCTGTCACTGAGCTCGTGCACCTCGGGCTCCTGCCCCCGAAGGGCCAGGTCCAGTCGTGTCGGTGCGTGGAAGGTCGGGCTCAGCAGCGCCGAGCCGTGGGTACCGACGACCGTTGCGGTGCCCGGCAGCTTCGCGACGAGAGAGGTGTCCAGCAGCGCGTGGGCACCGCTCGGGAAGCGGAGGTGCAACGTCTGCTCCTCATCGACCCCGTCGGCCCGCAGGGTGCCGGTGGCGGTGACGGCGGACGGGTCGCCGAGCAGCAGGCGAGCAAGGTCGACGGTGTAGACGGCGAGGTCGAGCAGCGCTCCGCCGCCGAGCTCGGCTGCCCACAACCTGCTGCTGGGGTCGGTCGGCGCGACGAAGCCGAAGGACGCGTGCACGGACCTCAGCGATCCCAGCTCCGGCAGCCGGGCGACCAGCAGCTGCACCAGGGGGTTGAAGCGCATCCACATGGCCTCCATGAGGAACGTGCCGGTCGACTCGGAGAGGGCGACGAGCCGCTCGCTCGCCGACAGGGAGTGCGTCAGCGGCTTCTCGCACAACACGGCTTTGCCTGCTGCCAACGCGATCTCGGCTACCTCCGCGTGGTTGCTGTGCGGGGTCGCGACGTAGACGGCCTGGACCGCCGGGTCCTCGATCATCGCCCGGTGGTCGCCGTAGGCGATGGCGCCGAGGTCCGTCGCCAGGGCCTGCGCGCGGTCGAGGGCGCGTGAGGACACCGCCGCCACCCGGTGCTCGGGGTGGCGGGCGATGACGGTGCCGACGTCCCGGGCGATGCGGCCGGTCGCGGCGATGCCCCAGGCGAGGGTCACGTCAGCGCCGCGTCCCGGGCGCAGGCGTACGAGGCGCGGAGCTCGGTCGCGTCCTCGTCCGGCTCGCGGGCGGCGGGCGCTGCCAGCTGCCAGGACGGAGGGCTCTGCCGGAGAGCCCACGCGGCCTGCCGCGCTGCTCCGAGGGCGACGTACTCGGCAGGTTCGGGCACGACGACGGGCAGGCCGAGGATGGACGGCGCCAGGGCCTGCACCGCGGCCGACCGCGACCCCCCTCCGATGAGCAGCACCCGGGTGGGGACGACGCCCTGCGCGCGGACGGCGTCGACGGCGTCCGCCAGGCCGCAGAGCAGCCCTTCGACGGCAGCGCGGGCGACGTTGGCGGGTGTCATCGACGTCCGCGTGAGGCCGAGCAGGGTGCCGGTCGCATTCGGGAGGTTGGGGGTCCGCTCGCCGTCGAGGTAGGGCAGGAGCACCAGTCCTGCGGCACCGGGCGCGGCCTGCAGCGCCAGGTCGTCGAGCTCGTCGCGCCCGACACCCAGCAGCTGCGCGGTAGCCGACAGGACCCTCGCTGCGTTCAGGGTGGCGACCAGAGGCAGGAAGTGGCCGGTGGCGTCGCAGAAGCCGGCGACGGTGCCGCTCGGGTCGCTCACCGCCCGGTCGTGGACGGCGAAGGCGGTGCCGCTCGTCCCGATGGACACGATCACGTCTCCTGGGCCTGCTCCCAGGCCGAGGGCGGCTCCCATGTTGTCCCCCGTACCGGGTCCGACCAAGGCGGTGCCGTGCGAGCCGGCCACGGCAGACGGTGTGAGGACGGTCGGGGTGCGCAGCTGTCGGCCGAAGGCGCGGACCAGCAGGTCGTCGCGGTACTCCCCGGTGGCGGGCGACCAGTAGCCGGTGCCGGAGGCGTCCCCCCGGTCGGTGACGAGCACCCCGGCGCCGAGGAGCTTCATCGTCAACCAGTCGTGGGGGAGCAGGACCGCGGAGGCGCGCTCCGCGTTCGACGGCTCGTGCTCCGCGACCCAGCGCAGCTTGGTCACGGTGAAGCTGGCCACGGGGACCGACCCGATGGCATCAGCCCAGGCCTGCGCTCCGCCCAGCTCATCGATGAGCTCCGTCGCTGCGACGGCCGATCGGGTGTCGTTCCACAGCAGGGCCGGCCGCACGACCTCGTGCGCGTCGTCCAGCAGCACGAGGCCGTGCTGCTGCCCCCCGACGGAGAGCGCGGCGACGTCCTCGAGCAGCCCGCCGGCGGTGGCCGTCTGGAAGGCGTCCCACCAGTGGGCGGGGTCCACCTCGGTGGCGTCGGGGTGCGGTGCGTGCGCCGACCGGACCACCTGGCCCGTGTCCGCGTCGCACACCAGCACCTTGGTCGACTGCGTGGAGGAGTCGATGCCCGCGACGAGGGTCATGCCGGCAGGCGGAGGGTCGAGGGGAGCCGACCGAGCGTGCCCAGCGGATCGTCGAGCAGTCGGGAGAACGCGAGCTCTGCTGCCCCGATCGCCACGGAGTCGTCACCCAGGCCGGCCACCCCGAGGCGCACCTGCTCGCCAGGCGCCTGGAGGGCTTCCTTGAGAGCCTCGTGGATGAGGGGCTGGAGCGCCACGTAGAGGTTGCGCACAGCGCCGCCGAACAGGATCAGCTGGGGGTTGAAGATGTTGACGAGGTTCACCACCCCCAGGCTCAGCGATCGGGCGACCCTCCGCATCCCCGGCTGGGCCCACCTCTCCCCGGCGGCGTAGGCGGCGAGCACGTGCTCGAGGGTGGCGCCGGGAGGCGCACCCGTCAGGGCGAGTACGGCCTGGTCGCCGATCTCGGTCTCCCAGCAGCCTCGTCGCCCGCACCGGCACGTCAGGCCCTTCGGGTCGATGCTCATGTGGCCGACCTCGCCGCCGTAGCCGCCGTGGCCGGCGACCGGTCGGCCACCCAGGATGATGCCGCCGCCGACGCCCACCTCGCCGGCCAGGTAGATGACGTCGGTCAGACCGCGCGCGGCGCCGCGCAGGTGCTCGGCTCGGGCACCGAGGTCCCCGTCGTTGCCGATGTCGATGGGCAGTGCGGTCCCGAGCAGCGACGTCAGGTGCTCGCGGAAGGGCACGTCGGTCCAGCCGAGGTTCGGCGCGAAGCGCACGGTGCCGTCGTCGTTGCTCACGCCGCCCGGGACGCCGACGCCGATCCCGACGCACCGAGCCTTGCGGGGGGTGTCGGCGAGCAGCGAGCCCACCAGCTTCTCGAGCCGCTTGAGGGTGCGCCGCAGCTCGTAGTCCTTGGGGGCCTGCGCGAGCTCGCGGCGGTCCAGCACCACACCACCGAGGCCGACCCGGACGACCGTGAGGTGCTCCACGCCGATGTCGAGAGCGAGGACGTAGACGAGCTCCGACTCGGGCTCGACCGTGATCGACGGCCGTCCGGCGCCGCCGGTTCCCACCGGCGCCGACTCGCGGAGCAGCCCGGCGCTCACGAGGTCCTCGGTGAGCGCCTTCACGGTGCTGCGGTTGAGGCCCGTGAGCGCCGTGAGGTCCGCGCGGGACGCGGGACCACGCACGTGGACGAGCCGCAGCAGGCTGCTCAGGTTGTGTCGGCGGACCTCGTCCTGGGTGGCCGGGCTGGGTCGGTCCATGGCTCTGGTTCGTCCGCCGGCTAGACCCGGCCTGTGGAGGCGGCCTTGCGCCGCGACGTCGCGTCGACGCTGGCTGCCAGCAGGAGCACCCCACCGGTCACCATGTAGACGACAGAGGCCGGCTGCTGGAGCAGCCCCATGCCGTTGATGATCATGGCGATGACCAGGCTGCCGAGCACCGGGTCCATGATCTTGCCCTTGCCGCCGAACAGGCTCGTACCGCCGATGACGGCAGCGCCCACGGCGTACAGGAGGGTGTCGGAACCGCCGGTGGTCGGCGACACCGAGTTGTTGTAGCTCGCGAGCAGGAACCCGCCGACAGCCGCCAGCGTCGAGCTGATGACGAAGCAGAGCAGCTTCACCCGCGGGACGTTGATGCCGGCCCGGCGGGCGGCCTCCTGGTTGCCCCCGACGGCGTACACGTGCCGGCCGAACGCGGTGCGGCCGAGCAGGAAGTTCAGGCCGACCAGCAGGAGCAGCAGCAGCACGATCACCTGCGGGACGCCCTTGATGGAGGTGACCAGCGCGTTGCGGCTGCGCTCCCTGCTCAGGTAGAGGGTGGTCAGCCCGAGCAGGAGGGCGATGACGGCGATCTTGGCGAGGACGACGCTGACGGCGTCCGCGGTCAGCCCGTCCTTGCGACGGGTGGTGGCCTTGGTGAGGGAGACGAACGCGTAGCCGCCGACGACCACGGCCGCGAGGACCCAGCCGGCCCAGATCGGGAGATTCGCGTTGTTGAGGTCGACGAGGCGCTGGTCGGCGACCCGGATGGAGCCGCCGTCACCGACGAGCTTGAGCAGCACCCCCTGCAGGCCGAGGAAGGCGGCCAGGGTCACGACGAACGAGGGGATCCCGAGCCGAGAGACCATGACACCGATGAGGGCACCGATCACGGCTCCGACCGCGAGTCCGGCAAGGACAGCGACGTACCAGGGCTGGTGGTGACGGGTGAGCACGATGCCCATCACGGCGGCCCCGGTGCCTGCGGTGTAGCCGGCGGACAGGTCGATCTCGCCCAGCAGCAGTACGAAGACCAGTCCCATCGCGATCACCATGACCGGCGCAGCCTGGTGGACGAGGTTGGCGACGTTGAAGGCGTTGGTGAACTTGGTGCCCCGGAGGCCGGCGAACACAGCGGTGAGCACGACGAGCCCGAGCACGGCCGGCAGCGCTCCCACGTCACCGCCGCGCACGCGCTCGACGTAGTCGACGACCGCGTCCTTGACCGAGCCCGGCTCGGGTGGAGTCACTGCGGGAGTCTCCTGGACAGCAGTCATGACCGGGCTCCCGACGTGATGAGCTGGACGACCTCGTTGCGCGTGACGGCGCTGGTGCGCACCTGCGCCGCCATCTTCCCGAGGTACAGGACCGAGATGTTGTCCGACACCTCGAAGACGTCGTTGAGGTTGTGGCTGATGAGCACGACACCGAGTCCGTTGTCTGCCAAGCGACGCACCAGCTTGAGCACCTGCTCGGTCTGGGCGACGCCGAGAGCGGCGGTCGGCTCGTCGAGGATGACGATCTTGGAGTTCCAGATCACGGACCGGGCGATGGCCACGGTCTGGCGCTGACCGCCCGACAGGCTCGCGACCTGCTGGCGGATCGACTTCACCGTGCGCACCGACAGGCTCGCGAGGGTCTCGTTGGCGCGGCGCTCCATGGTGGCCTCGTCGAGGCGCCCGTTCTTGGTCACCTCCCTGCCCAGGAAGAGGTTGTGCACGATGTCGAGGTTGTCGCAGAGGGCGAGGTCCTGGTAGACGACCTCGATGCCGAGGGCGTTCGCCTGCTTCGGGTTGTGCACGGTGACCGCGCGGCCGTCGAAGGTGTACTCCCCGTCGTCGAAGCCGTAGATCCCGGCGATGCCCTTGATGAGGGTGCTCTTGCCGGCGCCGTTGTCCCCGACGAGAGCTGTGACCTGGCCGGGGTAGACGTCGAGGTCGACCTCCTGCAGCACGTGCACGGCGCCGAAGCTCTTGTTCACGCCCCGGAGGGAGAGCAGCGGGGGAGTCCCCCCACCGGGCGCGCTGTCGCTGACAGTGCTCGGACTCGTCATCCGCTGCTCCTTCGATCAGGTGGTGTGGGCGCTGGCGGCCCGACCGTGGGTCGGACCGCCAGCGGGACTTGCGGGCGTGGGGCTAGGAGATCCCGGCTGCCGTGCAGGCGGCCTTGAACTCGTCCACGCAGACGTCGGAGGCCTTCTGGAAGCCGTCGTCGATGACCGACTTGACGGTGTCCTTGTAGATGGCGACCGGGGTCAGCAGCACCGACGGGACGTCCTTGTTCAGAACGCTGTCGTTCGTCTTGCCCGTGGCCTGGCTGGAGGCGTCCGTGCCCTTGATGAGGGCGATGGCGAGCGCCGACGCGGCGTCAGCCTCCTTCTTGATGGCCTTGTAGACCGTCATGCACTGCGTGCCGGCGAGGATGTTCTGCAGGCCGGGGACGCTGGCGTCCTGACCCGTGACAGGCACCTTGCCCGCGAGGCTGCTCGCCTTGAGGCGGGCGATGATGCCTTCGGCCATGGTGTCGTTCGCGGACACGACGCCGTCGACCTTGCCGTTGTTCTGGGTGAAGATCTGCTGGAACGCGGTCCCGGCGACGGTCTTGTCCCACTTGCCGGTCTGCTCGCCGACGATCTTGTAGTCACCGGCGTCGACCTTGGCCTTCAGGCCGGCGATGTAGCCGTTCTTGAACAGCAGGGCGTTGTTGTCGGTCGGGTCACCGTCGATGAGCACCAGGTTGGCCTTCGTCTTGCCGGCGTCGGTGAGGCACTTCTCGATGCCCGTCGCCATCAGCCCACCGACGGCTGCGTTGTCGAACGAGACGTAGTAGGAGGCGCCGCCCCCGAGGGTGAGCCGGTCGTAGTCGATCGTCTTGATGCCGGCCGCCTGGGCCTTTTTCAGGCACGCCGAGCCGGAGTCGGAGTCGAGGTTCGTGATGAGCAGGACGTTGACGCCCTCGTTGATGAGCGCGTCGCAGATGGTGCCGAACTTGGCGACGTCCTTGTTCGCGTTCTGGATGTCTGCGGTCACGCCGGCTGCGTCGAACGCGGCCTTCAGCAGCGGCCGGTCGTTGGCCTCCCAGCGTGGAGAGGTGGTGGCGTCGGGAAGGATCACGCCGACCTTGCCGGCCTTCGAGGAGCTCGACCCGCTGCTGGGCTTGTTGCTCGAGCCGCCGCAACCGGTCAGGAGGAGGGCGATCACCGACGTGCCGGCGATCACTCCGAGGGTCGTGCGCATGAAACGTCCTTTCGTGGCGGGAAGCCGCGTTCCGAGATGAGCGGTCCGCAGCGGAACCGAAGGGGGGTCCGGTCTCCGGTTCATTTGTTGTGCGACACAACATAAGGACGAGTGAGGTGCATCACAAGGGTTTCGAGCGAGTTGCTTCAGCGGAAACCGGTAACGATCAGATCACGAGGACTGCTGAGCACGCGCGTGACTACGGAACGTGCTGCTCCGAGCACAGCGGCAGACCTCCCGTGGACGGCGACCTCGACGACCGGGGCCTCCAGGCCTGCCCACAGCACCCGGTCGCGAAGCTCGTGCTGGATCGCGGGGATCAGCGCGGATGCCATCCCTGCATAGCATCCGCCGAGGACGACGGTGTTCAGGTCGAGCACGTTGAGCACACCAGCCAGGGCCGTGCCCAACGCGGTTCCCGCGCGCTCCGCACCGTGCCGGGCGATGGCCTCCTGGCCTGCGAAGACCTCCAGGCATCCCCGAGCCCCGCAGGAGCAGCGGGGCCCGTCGTGCTCGACGGTGAGGTGACCGATCTCGCCGCTCCAGCCCCGCGTCCCGCGGTACACGTTGCCGGCCACAACGATTCCCATCCCGATCCCGATCTCGCCCGACACGTGGACGAACGACTGCCGCACCGTGGTGACCTCCGCGAGCGCGGCGTAGTTGGCCTCGTTGTCGAGCGCGGGCTCGAGCCCCCGGCCCAGGCGGATGTCGACGTCCCGCCACCCGAGGTTGGGGGCGAGGAGCAGCCGCCGATCGCGCAGCAGCCCAGGGAGCGCAAGGGCAGCGCCCACGACGCGCACCGGTCGCGCTGCCTTCTGCGTCGCGAGCGCAAGGCTGCGCAGTGCGGCGAGGACCTCGACGGGGTCCCGTCCGCGCTGGTCGCCCTCGGCCACCACCTGCTCGACGACGGCCCCAGTGAGGTCGACGACGGTGGCCGCCAGGTAGTCGACGTTGATCTCGAGCCCGAGCCCTCCCAAACCCCCCGCGGACAGCGCGATGCCGGTCGCCGGACGCCCGCTGCGGGCAGTGCGGGGGAGCGCTACTTCGCAGACGAGTCCGGCCTCGAGCAGCTCTTCCACCAAGGCGGACGCCGTTGCCCTGGTCAGGCCGCTCAGCGCGGCGATCCTTGCCCGCGAGAGGGGACTGCTCGCTGTCGACACCAGCCCGAGCGCGAGAGCCAGGTTGTGGTCCCGCAACGAGCGCTGGCGGGCGGGCTTCGCATCCGTCATGGCCTTGACGATCCCAGAAGGCCGCTATAAGTTCAATGGATGAACAATTATGTTCCCGGCCCTGAGGACAAGTTCACCTTCGGTCTCTGGACGGTGGGTTGGCAAGCCCGAGACCCCTTCGGTGACGCGACCCGGCCGCCGCTCGACCCGGTCGAGTCGGTGCACCGGCTGGCTGAGCTCGGTGCCTGGGGCGTGACCTTCCACGATGACGACCTGCTCGCCGTCGAGGCCGACCGGGACACCGCCATCAAGCGCTTCCGGGCTGCGCTGGACGAGACCGGGATGGTCGCGCCGATGCTGACGACCAACCTGTTCACGCACCCGGTGTTCAAGGACGGGGCGTTCACCTCCAACGACCGTTCCGTCCGGCGCTACGCCTTGCGCAAGACCATGCGCAACCTCGACCTCGCTGCGGAGCTGGGCGCCTCCACGTACGTCTTCTGGGGTGGCCGTGAGGGCTCCGAGACCGATGCCGCGAAGGACGTGCGGGCTGCCCTCGACCGCTACCGCGAAGGCCTGGACCTGCTGGCCCAGTACTCGCAAGACCGCGGGTACGGCCTGCGCTTCGCCCTGGAGCCGAAGCCCAACGAGCCCCGCGGCGACATCCTGCTCCCCACCATCGGTCACGCCCTCGGCTTCATCTCGACGCTCGAGCACGCGGACCTGGTCGGCGTGAACCCGGAGGTCGGTCACGAGCAGATGGCCAACCTGAACTTCGTGCACGGCATCAGCCAGGCCCTGTGGCAGGACAAGCTCTTCCACATCGACCTGAACGGCCAGCACGGGCCGAAGTTCGACCAGGACCTGGTGTTCGGCCACGGGGACCTGCTGAGCGCCTTCTTCCTCGTCGACCTGCTCGAGAACGGTGGCCCGCAAGGGGTGTCCCCGTACCAGGGCCCGAGGCACTTCGACTACAAGCCCGGACGTACCGAGGACCTGACCGGGGTCTGGGCGAGCGCCGCGGACAACATGCGGACCTACCTGCTCCTCAAGGAGCGGGCCGCTGCGTTCCGCGCCGACCCGGAGGTCCAGCAGGCGCTGCAGGACAGCAAGGTGCTCGAGCTCCAGGTGCCGACCCTCAGCCCCGGGGAGTCCTACGACGACCTGCTCGCCGACCGGAGCGCCTTCGAGGACTTCGACGCCGACCTGGTCGGGGAGCGCGGCTACGGCTTCGGACGGCTGGACCAGCTCGCGATCGAGCACCTCATGGGCGCCCGCTGAGCCCAGATCACCACGGGGGGTGGGGTGTCTGTGAGGTCACAGGCATGACTCGGTTCTGCGGTGGGACGATGTCTGGGTGAAGCGCATCGTGATCATCGGGTCCGGGTTCGGGGGGCTGTTCGCCGCGAAGGCGCTGAAGCGCGCGGACGTCGAGATCACCCTCATCGCCAAGACCAGCCACCACCTGTTCCAGCCGCTGCTCTACCAGGTCGCGACCGGGATCCTGTCCGAGGGCGAGATCGCCCCGGCGACGCGAGAGGTGCTGCGACGGCAGAAGAACGCCACTGTGCTCCTCGGTGAGGTCAGCGACATCGACGTCGCCGCCAGGACGGTGACCCACCACCTGCTCGACCGCACGACCGTCACGCCCTACGACGAGCTGATCGTCGCCGCGGGTGCGGGGCAGTCGTACTTCGGCAACGACCACTTCGCGCGCTATGCCCCGGGGATGAAGTCGATCGACGACGCTCTCGAGCTCCGCGGCCGCATCTTCGGGGCCTTCGAGCTCGCTGAGCTGGCGACCGACCCTGGCGAGATCGACAAGCTCCTGACGTTCGTCGTGGTGGGCGCCGGCCCCACGGGCGTGGAGATGGCCGGTCAGATCACCGAGCTCGCCCGCCGTGCCCTGCCGGGGGACTTCCGCAACATCGACCCCCGTACCGCCCGGGTGGTCCTGCTGGACTTCGCCCCCAAGGTGCTGACCTCCTTCGGCGACCACCTGTCCGACGCCGCCGCCAAGCACCTGCGCGAGATCGACGTGGAGGTGCAGCTCGGCGCCAAGGTCGTGGACCTCGACCGGGACTCGATCACCGTCGAGGACGCGGACGGCAGCCGCCGCTCGATCCCGAGCTTCTGCAAGATCTGGGCAGCGGGCGTAGCGGCCTCCGACCTCGGCAAGGTCCTCGCGGACCAGACGGGCGCCGAGCTGGACCGGGCGGGGCGCATCAAGACCAACGCCGACCTGACGCTGCCCGGGCACGCCGAGATCTACGTCGTGGGTGACATGGCCTCCCTCAACGGCTACCCGGGGGTGGCCCAGGTCGCGATCCAGGGGGCTCGGCACGCCGCGAAGTCGATCAAGGGCAAGAACCCGGGCGACTTCACGTACAAGGACAAGGGCTCGATGGCCACGGTCAGCCGCTTCCACGCGGTGGCCAGCGTCAAGAACCTGCGCTTCCACGGGTTCCTGGCGTGGTTGCTGTGGCTGGCGGTGCACATCGTCTACATCGTGGGCTTCAAGAGCCGGATCACCACCGTGCTGCACTGGGCGGTGAGCTTCGTCGGGCGCGGCCGCTCCGAGCGGGTGGCGACCGAGCAGCAGGTGCTCGCCAGGCTGGCCCTGGAGCACGTCGGCGCCGACTTCGTCACCCTCGGCCAGGACCCCCTGCAGGGCGCCGACACCGCGAGACGGGCCTGAGAGCCCGATCGCCCTCGAAGCCACCCGTTTGGCCCTGAAGCGGACCCATCGGACGGCCGAAGCAGAAGGGGACAGCTCGGCACGTTCCGGACCAGTTGGAGAGGACGCCATGCCGTCCAGCCTCGACGCCCTCTTCCCGAACCAGGCCGAGCAGCGCGTCGTCGCCCTGCTCCGGGCCCACATCCCGCTGAGCCTGCTGCTCGACCTCGCCGAGGACGATCCGCACTCGGCGGAGCTGTACGAGATGGAGCAGGCGAGCTAGAGCCGGTGCGGGCCGTCGGCGTCGATGACCACGGTGACCTGCTCCTGGGCCACCACGGCCGCCAGGTCGCCGGACAGCAGCATCACCACCGCGGCGCCCGCCGACAAGGCTCCCAGCAGCGCGCCGAGCCCCGGGGCGGTACACGGGTCGAGCGAGGTCAGTACGCGGTCAGCCGGGCCCAGTCCCAGCGAGGGGACCTGGAAGGGGGCGGCGCCCACGAAGACCCTGGCCGCTGCAGGTCGGCCGTTGAAGTGGTCTCCGTAGCTCGGGATCTCCGCGGCGGCGTCCAGCACCATCGGCGGGAGCGACGCCAGCCGGGTCGCGAAAGGCGTCATGGAGCAGGCCAGGACGTCCTCGACGCCCGCATCCAGGGCGGCCGCGGCGGTGTCGGCGGTCGTGAACGCCAGCTGGCAGCCGGCGAGCTCGGCAGCGACGGACGAGACAACCACGGCGGAGCCCGCGGCGACGGTCCCGAGCAGCAGGCAGGGGGTCTGCCAGTGCAGCGGCAGGCAGATCCCCACTCGGTCGGGGGCACCGTAGCCGTCGACGAGAAGGTTGGCCGTCTTGCAGACCCAGTTGCGCGCGGTGGCGCCCGAGAGCTCGACCCGCGCCGGGCCGTCGACGTAGGTCAGCAGCGGCTGCGCCGGGTCGCGGTCGCGGGCGAGGCCCGCGGTCAGGTCGTGCAGGGGTTGTCCTGAGCGGTCTTGACCGGCGCAGCGGCCGAGGTCGTCCCTGTCCCTGTGCTCGGCTTCGAGGAGGGTGCGGCCGTCACAGTCACCTTCTGCGCGCCGGCGTAGCTGCTCCCGACGACCACCTGCAGGGTGCGCCCGAGGCTGCTGTCGGCCTGCAGGACCGAGTTGGGGATCGCCGCCTGAAGCGTGTGTGCCGAGTCGGACTTGGTGGGGCCGTAGAAGATCGTGGTGGTGCTCGCGCCCGTGCCGCGGTTCGTCGGGATCCCGATGATCTGGAAGCCCACCCCCGCGAGGTCCGTGGCTGCGGTACGCCCCTTGCCCTGGATGCCGGAGCCGTTGAAGACCGTGACCCGGACGTTCGCCGGGGCGATGGTGACCGGTGTCGTCGTGGTCTTGCCAGAGGTCTTGCCGGGCGTACCGGGCGCCTGGTCGTTGCGCAGCGCATCGAACACCGCCGCGTCCTTGGTCTCGTCGAGCAGCACGACCGACTGCCCGCTGCGACGACCGTTGGCGTCGGTGATGGGGACGGTCACGAAGAGCACGCCGCCCGAGTTGAAGGTGCGCAGGCGCAGCGCCAGGTTCTTGATGTCGTTGCCGGACAGCCCGTTGTCTGCCTTGAGGGACGACGTGGCGACGTCGAGGAAGCCCGTGAGCTTCAGCGGGTTGAGCAGCGTCCCGGCAGACAGCACCTTGTGCACGAGCGAGCCGATGAACTGCTGCTGACGCGCGATGCGGTCGATGTCGCCGTTCGCCAGGCCGTGGCGCTGGCGGACGAAGGCGAGCGCGACGTCACCGGAGATGTGGTGGTGGCCGGCGGACAGGTCGATGCCCGAGAAGTGGTCCTTGGCCGCTTTGGTGAGGCACACGTCGACGCCGCCGACCTGGTTCACCATCCCCTTGAACCCGGTGAAGTCGATCGACAGGAAGTGGTCGATGCGGATGTTCGTCAGCGTCTCGATGGTTGCGGTCAGCAGCGGGGGTCCGCCTTCGGAGAAGGCACTGTTGAGCTTGTTGTGGTGCGCCGCGGTGACCTTGCCTGTCTTCGGGTTCTTGAACTCGGGGATCTCGACCCAGCTGTCGCGTGGGAAGCTGATCAGCTCCGCCTTGTCGCTGTTGCCGAACAGGTGCACCAGGATGACGGTGTCCGAGCGCTGACCCGTGACGAAGGTCGCGCCCGAGCCCTGGGTGCCTTCGCCGTTGGCGCCGTCTCGGTTGTCGGACCCGACCAGCAGGAAGTTCTGCGCCTTCTTCGCGACCTTGACGGGCCGCTTGCCCGTGATCTTGCTGAAGACGTCAAGGCGACCGATGTTGCCGTTGTAGTGGTTGAAGGCGACCCACAGCCCGCCTGCTGCGACGAGCACGACGACCGCCATGGTCAGGGCGATCCACGACAGGACGCGGGCCACGCGCTGGCCGCCGGTGCGCCGGCCCTTCGGCGGCCTGCCCCGCGGGGGAGGCGCAGCCGGCAGGACGGTCGGCGCGGGTCCACCGCGCGCCGCCTGGCGGTAGGCGTTCGTCACCCGCGGCGGCGGGGGAGCCTTGCGCCCCCGGGGGTCCAGGTGAGGTGGCAGCCCCGAGCCCGAGCGGGACGGCGGATCGCCGTCCGGGTCTCTCGGGGTGGTCACAGGCAGGCTCGCTTCTGGCGTCTCGGGGCTGGATCGCTCAACCCAGGGACGCTCGAGGGGTCCGCGGGGTTCCCCTCAGGGTAGGAGAAGCCTGCCCGCGCGTACCTGAACAAGATCTTTCGGTTGGGCGCGCCCGGCAGCAGGAGATCCCCGGTCGGTGACGAATCTCTCCACTCACTGAACCCAGCCGGCCCGTGAAGGACTCCTCATGCGCATCACCCGCCCCGCTCTCGCCCTCGCGCTCACCGCCTCCTTCCTGGCCACGGGCGTCGCCTCCGCCGCCAAGAAGCCGGTAGCCAAGCCCACCTGCAACATCGTCGTGGACGACGCCGGCGACGCGAGCATCACGGGTGCAGACCCGTCCGACGGAACGCTCGACATCCTGGGTGCGGACGTCGCGTCCGACGCCAAGACCTTCACCGCGGTGCTTCGCCTCAAGGACCTGAGCGCGAGCAGCTTCGCGCAGACCGGCCGCAACTACTACGTGCAGATCACCACAGCCACGACCCAGAACCCGGTCTACTTCTCCTACGAGACCGACCCGACCGGTGCCACCTTCAACTGGGGCGCGCTCGTCCCCGGAGCCGGCGCCTCCACGTACACGCCTTCAGGCAAGGCCACGGGTGTCGTCGACAAGGCGAAGAACGAGATCCGGATCTCCGTGCCCGTGGCCGATCTCTCCGCGCTGGCCAACCTCAAGCCGGGCAACAAGGTCCTGACGGTGCACGCGAACAGCACCGCGGCGTTCGTCGTGCTCGTGACCGACGTCGACACCGCCGACAGCAGCAAGGTCTACGTCACGGGCGCCAAGTCCTGCGTCAAGCCCGGCAAGTAGCCGACCGCCTCAGCGGCCCGGTCCCCTCTGGGGGCCGGGCCGCTCGGCTTTCTGGGACACTGCTCGCATGCGCATCCTCGTCACCGGCGGAGCCGGCTTCATCGGCGCCAACTTCGTCCACTGGACCCGTCGGCACCGTCCCGACGTCGAGATCACCGTCCTCGACGCCCTCACCTACGCCAGTGACGGAACCGCCCTGGACCCGGTCCGCGGTGACATCACGTTCGAGCAGGGCGACATCGCCGACGCTGCGCTGGTCGACCGACTCGTGGCCGCGTCCGACCTCGTGGTGCACTTCGCTGCCGAGAGCCACAACGACAACTCGCTGGTGGACCCGCACCCGTTCCTGCAGACGAACGTCATCGGGACCTACACGATCCTGGAGGCCGTGCGCCGCCATGACGTGCGGCTGCACCACATCAGCACCGACGAGGTCTACGGCGACCTGGAGCTCGACGACCCGGCCCGCTTCACGGAGGACACCCCGTACAACCCGAGCAGCCCCTACAGCAGCACCAAGGCGGCGAGCGACCTGCTGGTCCGCGCCTGGGTGCGGTCCTTCGGCGTCAAGGCGACGCTGACGAACTGCAGCAACAACTACGGGCCGTACCAGCACGTGGAGAAGTTCATCCCGCGCCAGATCACCAACGGGATCGACGGCGTGCCGGCGAAGCTCTACGGCGAGGGCCTCAACGTCCGTGACTGGATCCACGTGGACGACCACAACAGCGCTGTCTGGGCCGTGATCGACAAGGGCCGGCTCGGGGAGACCTACCTCATCGGTGCTGACGGGGAGAAGAGCAACAAGGAGGTCGTCACGGCCATCCTGCGGGCGCTCGGCCAGCCCGAGGATGCGTACGAGCACGTGACCGACCGTCCTGGGCACGACATGCGCTACGCCATCGACAGCACGAAGCTGCGTACCGAGCTCGGCTGGGCACCGTCGTACGCGGACTTCGACGAGGGTCTGCGGGCGACCGTCCAGTGGTACCGGGAGAACGAGGCGTGGTGGCGGCCGATGAAGGACGCCACGGAGGCGCGCTACGCGGCCGCTAGCCTGCCCGCATGACGAGCGCACTCATCACCGGCATCACCGGGCAGGACGGGCTGTACCTCGCGGAGCTGCTGCTCGACAAGGGCTACGACGTCTTCGGCCTCATCCGCGGGCAGAACAACCCGAAGTACGAGCTCGTCCGGGAGACCGTCCCGGGGGTGAAGCTCCTGACCGGTGACCTCACGGACCTGTCGTCGCTCATGCGGGCGCTCGAGGCGTCGCAGCCGCAGGAGGTCTACAACCTCGGCGCCATCTCCTTCGTCGCCTACTCCTGGGAGAACGCGCACGTCACGACGGAGGTGACCGCCAAGGGCGTCCTCAACATCCTCGAGGCGGTGCGGCTCTACGACGCCGAGAACGTCCGGTTCTACCAGGCGTCGAGCAGCGAGATGTTCGGGAAGGTCCAGCAGGTCCCGCAGCGAGAGGAGACCCTGCTGTGGCCCCGCTCGCCCTACGGCGTGGCGAAGGTCTTCGGCCACTACATGACGATCAACTACCGAGAGTCCTACGGGATGCACGCCTCCAGCGGCATCCTGTTCAACCACGAGTCGCCGCGGCGCGGACCGGAGTTCGTCACCCGCAAGGTCAGCCAGGCGGTGTCCCGGATCTCCCTCGGGCTGCAGGACAAGATCGTGATGGGCAACCTCGACGCCAAGCGCGACTGGGGCTTCGCCGGCGACTACGTCGAGGCGATGTGGCGGATGCTCCAGCAGGACGAGGCCGACGACTACGTCGTCTCGACGGGGGAGACCCACACCATCAAGGAGTTGCTCGACGTGGCGTTCGCGCGCGTGGGCATCGACGACTGGTCGGGGTACGTCCACCAGGACCCTGCCTTCATGCGGCCGGCAGAGGTCGACCTGCTCATCGGTGACGCGTCCAAGGCTGCCGACAAGCTCGGCTGGAAGCCCACGGTCGGCTTCACGGAGCTCGTCAACATGATGGTCGACAGCGACCTGGAGCTGCAGAAGAAGCTCG